>NZ_JBFWIQ010000008.1:0-212219 GCF_050255915.1 Alcaligenes sp. | reverse complement strand
GGTCAGGTATCGGAATCGCGCAGGCTCGGGCCTTGCCCCGAGCCGCCGCCGTCGCCACCGCGCAGCGTGTGGGCGGCGGTGGTCGCGGCATGGGTGATCTGCTGGCGGCGGTGCATCCGCTTGGCCCAGGCGGGTTGCTCCTGCTTCGGCGCGCTGGAGGCGCTGTCCGCGCCTTCGCCTGCGGTGGCCTGGCCGGAACCGGCAGCGCCGGCGTCGGTGCCGTTCCAGCCAGCACGGAAGGAATCGGCCATCTTCTGCCCGGCAGCGGAAGCGCCGGACGCAGCGCGGCGGCCTGCCGCCTGCGCGCCGGTCTTGGCGACGTTGCCCAGGCCCGCAGCCGCGCCCTTGGCCCCGCAGCCCGCAGCGGCGGAACCGGCCTGGAATGCGGACTTGGCGCTGCTGGCCGCCGACGTGGCAGCGCGTGCGCCGCTGCCGGCCAGCTTGGCGGCGGCCGGGGCCATGCGTGCGCCCGCCATGACCGCACCGCCCACGCCAGTCGCGGCGGCACCGATGGCAACGCCGGTGCCGACCGCGCCGACGGCCGCGCCGGCCATCGCGCCCGCGCCGAGCTGCGGCGCACCGGACACAAGGCCCGTGGCGATGCCAGGGCCGAAGATGCCCAGCGCCAGCAGCGCGAGCGAGGCCAGCATCACGACCAGCGCATGGTCGATGGAAGGCTCGTCGGGATGCACCTGGAACTCCGCGAACAGGCCCGAACCGATACCGACAATGACGGCCAGCACCAGCACCTTGATGCCCGACGACACCACGTTGCCGAGCACCTTTTCCGCGAGGAACGAGGTTTTGTTCCAGAGCGCAAACGGGATCAAGACGAAGCCGGCAAGCGTGGTCAGCTTGAACTCGATCAGTGTGATGAAAAGCTGTACCGCGAGCACGAAGAAGCAAAGGATCACCACCAGCCAGGCGAGAAACAGCACCACGATGGGATCAAGGTTGGTGAACACCTCGGGAAAGCCCGCCATGTCCCCGATCTGCTCCAAGATCGGTGCGCCAGCGTCGATGCCCGTCTTCGCCAGCCGTCCCGGCTGGAGAAAGTTCTCCATGCTCAACGTCGAGCCGGTGGCCGTCAGGCCCAGACCAGCGAACGACCGGAACACGATGCCCGACAGCCAGTTGAAGTTGTTGATGATGTAGGCGAAGGCACCGACGTAGAGCACCTTGCGCAGCAGCTTGGCGATCACGTCCTCGCCCTGGCCGGTGGCATGGCTCATCGCCCAATACAGGCCGGCGATGGTCATGTCGATGACGATCAGCGTGGCCGTCAGGAACGCCACTTCGCCTTGCAGCAGCCCGAAACCCGAGTCGATATAGCGCGAGAAGGTATCGAGGAAGCGGTCGATGATGGTCACGTCGTTCATGGCGTGTCCTCGGAAACGGCGAGCGGCGCATCGCCTTCCGGCGTGTCGTCGGTGGGCGTGTCGAAGCTCGCCGGGATCGGCGGCAGTTCGGCCAGCGTCCGGTATTCGTCCGGCCCGGTCTGGCCGGCGAAGAACCGCCGCCGGAAGGCTTCGGCGGCGGCGCGGCAGGTGTCTTCGCCTGCGGCGTGCCGGTCGGCCGCGCATTGGGCGCGCAGCGCCTTGAGCCGCACGGGATTGGCGGCCAAGGTCGCGGCCAGGTCTTCGGCCGGCTGCTGGCCACACGCGGCCAGCAGCACGGCCAGCAGGACAGGAACGCATCGCATGGCCGCCCCCTGTCAGTTGTTGTAGAAGTTGACGGACTGCGGCGTGTACGGCGTGCCGGTGCCCAGGAAGCGCCGCCGCACTTCGCGGGCGCGTTCGGTGGCCGCCGCCTGCCGCGCCAGTTCCAGCGAGGCCGCCCGGTCTTGCGTGATCTGGAGCTGCTGGGCCTGGATGGACTGCTTGGCCTGCAAGGCAAGAAGCTGGTTCGTCGCCTGCATGGCTTGTAGCGCGCCGGTGGCCGACTGGCTCTGGCTTACGAGATCGGCCAGTGCGCTTTCGTCTTGCGCCAGGTTCTGCGACACCTGCGCCTGCATCCGCATCGCGGTGTGCAGGCCGTTCAGCGTGTTTTTCCAGCGTTCCTGCGCATCACGCAGCATCTGGTCGCCGCTGATGGTGGTGGCGTACTGCTCCGGGTACAGGCGCGAAAACGTGGCATCCATGTTCTGTACGTCGTAGGCCAGTCCCTGCGCCTCGGCGATCAGGCGCTCGGTGGTGGCGAGCGTCGAGCGCAGGCGGTTGACGATATTGAAATCCAGCTTCGTCAGGTTGCGCGCCTGGTTCATCAGCATCTGCGCTTCGTTTTGAAGCTGGTTGATCTGGTTGTTGATCTGCTCCAGCGTGCGAACGGCGGTCAGCGTGTTCTGCACGAAGTTGGACGGGTCGAACACCGTCAGCGCTGATGCGGGCTGCACGGCCAGCAGCGACACCGACAGCGCGGCGGCCAGCGTTACGGAAAGCACACGGGTCTTCATGGCAGGTTCTCCTGTCGTGGTTGGGAAAGAAAAGAAGCCGCCGCCGGTGACGACGGCAGCAGGTCGGCGGCCCAATCGAGGCCGCGATGGCGCAGCCACACACCGGCGAAGCCGAGAGCGCCGGCCTGCGTCAGCACGCGGTCAATGTCGCGTTGGTCTTGCGGTGTGGATGCCCCCGCGAAGGCGAGCGCGGCCGGCCCCAGGTCGAGGTCGAACAGGCGATTGCCCAGGCGCGATTGGTAGTAGTAGTCCTGCTTCGGCTGCGCGGTGGCGACGATCTCGATTTGCCGGCTGTTGAGGCCGAAGCCCTCGTAGATCGTGCGAATCTGCGGTTCGGTCGCCTGCGGATTGGGCAAGAAAATCCGAACGGCGCAGCTTTCGATGATGGCCGCCGCGATGCTGGAGTTCTGAATGTCCGCCAGGCGGTAGCCCACTCCGTCGAAGCCGACGACGCGGGCGATGCTTTCGACGCGGCGTTTGCGGCCGCGTCCGGCGATGTGGATGACGACGTTGACCGCCTCGGTGATCAGCGCACGCGGCGGGTTCACCGCCACTTCGAGAATCAACTGTTCGAGGCGCAGCAATGCGCCCAGCGCGGAACCGGCATGGATGGTGGCGATGCCGCCCGGATGGCCGGTGCCCCAGACCTTCACCAAGTCCAGGGCTTCGCCGCCACGCACCTCACCGACGATCACGCGGTCGGGGCGCAGGCGCATCGTGGTGCGCACCAGCTCGGTCATGGACACGACGCCCGCGCGGGTGCGCAGTGGCACATGGTCGCGGGCGGCGCATTGCAGCTCGATGGTGTCTTCGAGCACCAGCACGCGGTCGCCGGTGGCGGCGATCTCGGCCAGCAAGGCATTGGCCAGCGTGGTCTTGCCGGTGCTGGTGCCACCGGCGATCAGGATGTTCTGCCGCTCGCGCACGGCATGGCGCAGGAACTCGGCCTGCCCAGCGGTCAGGATGCCATCGGCCACATAGCGATCCAGACCGATGATGCTCACTGCGCGCTTGCGCAGCGCAAAGGCCGGGCCAGGTGCGGCGGGCGGCAGGATGCCCTCGAAGCGTTCGCCCGTCTCCGGCAGTTCGGCGGTCAAGAGCGGTTGGCCGCGATGTACCTCCGCACCGACATGGGCGGCCACCAGACGAATGATGCGTTCGCCATCGGCCTCGGGCAGTTCGACGCCGAGCGGCGCACGGCCAGAGGACAGACGATCCACCCACAATGTCCGGTCGGGGTTGAGCATCACTTCCACCACGTCCGGGTCTTCCAGCGCAGCGGCAATCACCGGCCCCATCGCCGTGCGTAGCATCTGGATGCGGCGATCCTGGGACGCTGTAGCGGATGAGCGCGGTTCGGCTGGGATTTGAGGAACGGCACTCATGGCGCACGCTCCGCAGTGCGTTCATGGGCGGCAGCCATCGCCGCCGCCTCATCCATGCGCATGGGGTCGGGGTGCAGTTCTTCCACCATGTCGCGCACCAGGCTGCGGCCACGCAGGAGGTGGCGGCCCAACTGTTCGACGAACTGCTCGAAGCGCGCCTTACCCTGAGCACGAGCCGCATCCTGATGGGCTTCGGGCACCGGCGTACTGACGGTCAGGTAGTAGCGGATGAACAGCGCCAGCGTTTCGATCTGGATGTTCTGGTCACGCTCCAGCCGCTCAGCTTGCCGCGACAGGCGATCTAACCGCTTGGCAATAGCGGCCTCACGCTGGTCGCCGGCATCCGGCGACAGCCAGGACGCCAAGGCAGCGGCGACGATACTGGACTTGGACACGCCTTTCTTGGCGGCCAGCTCGTCGAGGCGCTTGGCGTGCTCGTGCTGGATGAACAGGTTCAATCGGTATTGACTCATAGGTCGATTCCGTCGTTGGGGTCGAGAGAAGCCAGTCGCGCCGTGCGTTGCAGGGCGGGGTCGAGCTGGCCGGGAAGCACCGGGGGCATGTCTTCGTCATCGAGCAGCGACAGGTCGCTGGTCGGGGCATCCATCTCGGGGGCATAGGCGATGGCTTCGGACAGTTCGGGCTGACGGCGGGGGCCGCCGTCATCGGTCGAACCCAGGGTCTCCAAGTCATCGGCGGATGCCGTGGCCGGTGCGGCGGGAATCGCCAGGCCGCTCCAATCGTCAGGTCGTGCAGGCGGCACATCGGCATAGCGAACAGCCGTCACCGCAGGCGGCGGCAATACCCGTTGCTTGAAATTAGCGTCGGCGAAATAGCGCAGCTTCTTCGCCTTAATCGGTGCGACACTGGACACCATCACGACCGCTTCATCGGGTGGAAGCTGCATCACTTCGCCCGGCGTCAGCAGTGGCCGTGCGGTTTCCTGGCGCGACACCATCAGGTGCCCCAGCCACGGTGCAAGCCGGTGGCCTGCGTAGTTGCGCTGGGCGCGTAATTCAGTGGCCGTGCCCAGTGTTTCGGAAATGCGTTTGGCCGTGCGTTCGTCGTTGGTGGCGAAGGTCACACGCACATGGCAGTTGTCCAATATCGAATGGTTCTGGCCGTAGGCTTTGTCAATCTGGTTCAGACTTTGGGCGATGAGGAAGCTGCGGATGCCGTAGCCCGCCATGAAGGCCAGCGCTGTCTCGAAGAAGTCAAGGCGGCCCAGCGCCGGGAACTCATCGAGCATCAACAGCAGCTTGTGGCGACGCGCGATGCCGTCGCTGCCATCCAGCGATTCGGTGAGCCGTCGGCCGATCTGGTTGAGGATCAGGCGGATCAGCGGTTTGGTGCGCGAAATGTCCGACGGCGGCACCACCAGATACAGCGAGACGGGATGCTCGGATGCAATCAGGTCAGCGATGCGCCAGTCGCAGCGCGACGTGACTTCGGCCACCGTGGGGTCACGGTACAGGCCCAGGAACGACATGGCCGTGCTCAATACGCCGGAACGCTCGTTGTCCGACTTGTTGAGCACTTCGCGGGCAGCGGATGCAACGACGGGATGCTGGGTATCGCCCAGGTGTTTGGTCGTCATCATCCGGTGCAAGGTCAGCTCGAACGGGCTGGCCGGATCGGACAGGAAGTTGGCGACTCCACACAGCGTCTTGTCTTCGCCTGCATAGAGCACATGCAGGATCGCGCCGACCAGCAGCGCGTGACTGGTCTTCTCCCAGTGGTTGCGCTTCTCCAACGCGCCTTCGGGATCGACCAGGATGTCCGCGATGTTCTGTACATCACGCACCTCATGCGCGCCGCGCCGGACTTCCAGTAGCGGGTTGTAGGCTGCCGAACTGGCATCGGTCGGGTTGAACAGCAGGCAGTGCGAGAAGCGCGAGCGCCAGCCTGCGGTGATCTGCCAGTTCTCGCCCTTGATGTCATGGATGACGGCCGAAGCCGGCCAGGACAACAATGTCGGGACGACCAAGCCGACACCCTTGCCCGAGCGGGTGGGCGCGAAGGTCAGGACGTGTTCCGGGCCTTCATGGCGCAGATACTCGTTGCGGTACTTGCCAAGGAAGACGCCAGCGGGCTGCGTCAGCCCTGCCTTGCGAATGTCGGTGGCATCGGCCCAGCGGGCCGAGCCATAAGTCGTCACCTTGCGCGCCTGGCGCGAGCGCCACACCGACATGGCGATGGCGACCACCACAGCCAGCAAGCCGCTGCCAGCCGCGATCATGCCGCCGGTGTCGAACACCTGCGGCGCGTAGGCGTCGAAGAAGAACCACCATTCGAACAGCTTCCATGGGTAATAGACCGGCGTACCGTGGAAGTCGAACCAGGGCGAGCCCAGGCGTAGCTGGTAGCCCAAGGCGGCAGCTGTCCATTGCGTGGCACCCCACACACCGGCGATCACGATGCCAAAGACGGCGGCGATCTGCCCGAACAACACACCCTGAGCCTGCATACCTTGGCCTCCGATTTCTCCTGCGCTGATTCCCCGTGGGAAACGCGGCACAAAGGCGTGCCGCAGGCGTCAGGATCGGTGCCGGTTCAGTGCCGGTCAAAGACCGTTATCGGCAGCAAGGTGATGCAAAAAGCATGGTTTCATGCAGGGGCGAAATCAGTAAAAAAGCCGCAGGCGCGAGCGCACTGCGGCGTGTCGAGAAAGAAAACGAAGATATGCGGCAAGCCGCCAACGGTCAGAACTTCGGCGGCGTTTCCGATGGCGTGTAAGGCACCTTGCCGTCGCCGAAGAAGCGCTTGTTCGTCGCTTCGGCCACCCGGTTACACAACACGTCGCCCATCGTCGGTCGCTCGGTCTTGCACTGACGGCGCAGTTCCTTCAAACGCTCGGGATCAGCGGCCAGTTCGTCCACGGTCGGCACATTGGCTTGCTGCTTCGGCGGCTCGGACGGGCCGCAGGCCGTGAGTGCTGCAACCAGCAACAAAGGGGTAAGTCGCTTCATGGCTCGATGTCCTCCGGGGGATCGGGTTCAGGTGGTCGCGCGGGTCTCACGCCTTCGGGCAAGTCGATGGCCTGCACCCTTTCGATGAATCGAGACAGCACTTCCGAAGACTCACCTTCTCGATGCAGCAGATAAGTCGTTAGCACAGGTGAACGGCCCGCCAGAGGCCGCGCGACCACACCCGGCTCGCGGCTGGCCGCGATGTGTGGTGCACCAGTCAGGCCCAACGCAAAGCCGGCCGACACCAGCGCCATCATCAAATCGCAGGACGCCACGCGCTCAGCAATCAGCGGCTCCATGTCCGAGCGGCGCAGCACGCGCTCGACTTGGCGCGCATGGCCTTCGCATACTTGTGGATCGCACAGCACCAGAGGATGGCGCAGCAACTCTTCCAGCGGTATGCGCTTGTGCCTGAGCAGTGGATGCCGCGCAGGCACTGCCACCATCAGGGGGTCACTCCAGACTGCTTGAGCCACGACGCCATCGCCCAATTCATCGGACTGCGCGAAACCCACGTCGTAGAGGTCATCATGCAGCCCCTTGATCTGTTGTGACAGCGGCACCTCGAACAGCCGGATCTCTACTTCGGGCTCCTCCTGCCGGCACAACGCCAACAAGGCCGGCAGACGCGACGGCGTGATGCCGTCGGACAGGGCAATGCGCAACTGACCATGAAAGCCATTGACCGCTGCCTGCACGCTGTCGCGGGCTTGTTGCAAGGCCGTGAAGATGCGCGGCACATGCTCCAGAAACAGCTTGCCTGCCCGTGTCAGCTTTGTGCTGCGGCTGGTGCGGACGAACAACTGTTCACCCAGGTCTTCTTCCAGCTCTTTGATGGTGCGGGACAGTGGCGACTGCTCGATGTGCAGCCGCTCGGCTGCCCTGGCAAAGTGGAGTTCTTCAGCCACTGCTAAAAAGCATCGGAGGTGGCGCAACTCCATATCGACTCCCTCTCCTCACTTAGCACAGCATCTTGCTGGGGCGTACGACCTGCTCTTTCATGAGGGAAGGCCGGTCAATACCAGTTCACCTTTGGGAGCAGGCGTTCGAGCGACATTCATGATCCAGCAAACGCATGAGAAATAGCCGATCAAGGCACATATCTCCACTACGCCACGCTCGCCCCAACGTTCTCTCGCAGCCTCGTAGGTCGAATCACTAACACCGTGCCGATGCAACAGCTCGGTGGTGAATGCCCATGCATCGGCCTCCTCCTCTGTCATTGTGCGAGGACGGGTCGCTTGAGCCATGTCCTCCAGTGTGGTTTCGGCTACGCCCGCGCCTATCGCCAGAGGAAAATGGACAGCCCATTCAAACTGATTACCTAATTCGCGAGCAACCAGCAAAGTCACAAACTCGTTGACATTTTTTGGCAGAACAGATTCAAACCGCAGATATTCTCCGACGCCGGCCAGTCGCTCAAGCAATACCGGGCTTTGCATCAAAGGAATGAAAGGCCCTTTCACTCCTTTTCGGGGCCCGGCAATCAATGCATCGACTGCAACTCGTTGAGCCTGCGTCATAGACTCCATCGGCGGTAAGGGCAAACGCTCGCTGCGCTTTTGACCAAAGCCTTGCTGAATGGTTGTGTTCATGGGTTCTCCTAAATGAAAGCCTATCGAGAATTAAAACGAACGAGCAATGCGCTGCTTGTCAGTAATGCTGATATCCCTAACCACAGCGCCGAATTGAATGGCCAGCCCACTCGAAGCAAGAAATTGGCTGCAATCGGGCCTGTTAGCTGACCAACAGCAAATGCAGCAGTCATTGATGCCAATAGCTTCTGTGCGTTATGACCTGCCTGTTGCCGAGCCTCCTGCAAACCGATCAAGGTTATGAGCATGAAAGTTCCGCCCACGCAAAACGCAGCTACCGAGAGCCCGAATAGGCTAGGTACGACGATGGGCATAAATATCCCAATGGCCATGACCACTTGCGCACCAGCCCAGATATATTTCCGGGGCCAACGCACAAGGAAACCTACGCACAATGTGGACAGGGCCGCAGCCATACCGAATAGTGGCCACACCCAACCAAAAAGCACTGGGTCATTGAGTAGCGAACGCGCTTGAGAGGGTAAATACGTCGCGGGAAGGATGTAACCGAAGCCGAACAAGCCATAACAAAGAACCAGCGAATACACGCCCCGTGGCAGTGGTGCCTCTAGCGTCATTCGCGTACCTCCCTCTGAGTGGAGGGGGGCGTTTTTCCTATCTATCTTGAATGTCATCAACGTGCCAATCAGCGCTAGACCCGAAAGGGCAAGCCAAAGTACCGAGACTCCCAGCCCCAGCAGTGCGCCCACGTGACAAATCAGCCCGACCAAGGTAATGCCGATTCCGACGCCAGCAAACACAAGACCGTCGAGACGACGAGCATCTAACGCCGCGAGATGGGCCAGCACGACACTTGCCGTCCCGACTAAAACCCAGGCGCTAGCGATGCCCGCGATGAACCGCATTCCCAGCCACCATGTGAAAGACTCGGGAACAGCCATTGCCGCAGTGCTCACGACGACAGCCCATAAGCCACATCGCATCAACACGAGCGCAGATATACCCCTCGTTCCGGCAAGCACGGCTCCTGTGAAGTATCCCGAGTAGTTGGCTACCGCCAACCACCCTCCGCCAGAGAATGAAAGCCCGAGGTCTGCTTGCATCAATGGCAACTGAGGAGTGAACGCAAAACGGCCGACTCCCATCGCCACAGCGAGTGCTACAAGACCACTTAGAGCGATGCCAAGGCTTGTCGGAGCAGATGTGTGAAATTTGTCCATGCGCCATTCTGGCGCGCTATAATTTTCTCGTAAATTGAATTATAGAGAACTAATTTTCTTTAAATGAGAAACTTCGACCTGGACGATCTGTCCATTGTTCAAGCTGTAGTGGCGCACGGTGGCGTTGCTCGGGCGGCACAAGCTCTGCACCGTGTGCCGTCCAACATCACTACGCGCATCAAGCAACTTGAAGCCCGTATGGGGCTAGAGTTGTTCGTGCGTCGTGGTCGTAGTC
This sequence comes from Alcaligenes sp., assembly GCF_050255915.1. Classification (NCBI taxonomy): domain Bacteria; kingdom Pseudomonadati; phylum Pseudomonadota; class Betaproteobacteria; order Burkholderiales; family Alcaligenaceae; genus Alcaligenes; species Alcaligenes sp. Next base: position 202,402 of record NZ_JBFWIQ010000008.1, on the reverse strand, counting down.
TGGTACCCACAGAGGAGGGCCGCTTGCTGGTCAGCTATGCGGAGCGTCTACTGCGATTAGCTGATGAGGCAGAGTCGGCCCTGCGAACAGGGAAGCTACTGGGGACATTGCGTATCGGCTCGTTGGAAAGTACCGCAGGTAGCCGGTTGCCAGAGCTTTTGTCACGTTACAACCAAGCTAACCCTGCGGTGCGGATTGAGCTTGTTACTGGGACAACCGGTGCGCTGATCAGCAGACTGGCGCGCCATGACATCGAAGCCGCCTTTGTTTCAGAACCTTTTCATGCTCCAGGTGTAGCTGCTGAACCCGTTTTTGAAGAAACGCTGGTGCTCATTACTGGTTCCCATATTAATTCATTATCCATTCTCGCTAGTATGGGAAATTTTGCACTTATTGCTTTTGCAAGCGGCTGCTCATATCGTCGTCTGCTGGAGCAATGGCAGAGTGAAAATGAGGTGAGTGTTTCCGGGGTTTTGGAATTTTCATCGTATCCAGCGATTGTCGCATGTGTCGCGGCAGGTACTGGCGTGGCAATTGTTCCGAAATCCGTTCTGGCTGGTTTGCGTGCGGCTCAAATGGTGCGTGCCCATGAGCTACCCGCACACATGGCATCCAATAGAACGCATTTGATTTGGCATGAGGGAAAAGAATCCTTGGCACTGAAGAGCATGCGCCAACTTCTAATCTCAGCAGAATAGATCAATCATTATTTTGAAGAACCAAATGATTGTCTAAATTTTTGAAAAAAATTTTTTGAGGATAAAACAATTGTTTCTCCCCATCCAAAAATCAGATATCCAGAAATGCGCGAGTTTATACACACAGGTTTTTTCCTCTCCACCTTGGAGCGAACCGTGGACTGATGAAGAAGCGGACAATCGTCTGCGCTACTTAATGGATAGCAAAGGTTTTTTTGGTTTCTTGGCAGAAAAAGATGGCAAGACCATAGGATTCGTTCTGGGAACCACTGAGCCCTTTGTAGGAGGAAATGCTTGTTATCTCCGCGAAATGTGCGTTTGCCCCACTGAACAGGGTCGGGGCATTGGCAAGGAATTGATAGCGTATCTCCATACGGCGCTTGTTTCTCTTGATGTCTCTCGCTCCTACCTCATCACGCAAAGAGGCGGGCATGCGGCGCGCTTCTATGAAAAAAATGGCTATATCCAGGAAGTTGACGATGCCGTATACCAAGCTGATCTGAAGGAATAGCACATGCAGCGGATTCTGGTCAGTGCGTGCTTGCTGGGCGAGCAGGTGCGCTACGACGGTTCTCACAAGCAATCTCGCCACCCGATTCTTCAACAGTGGGTTGCAGAGAACAGGGTGATCTCCATCTGTCCAGAGTTATCAGGAGGCATGCCTGTTCCACGTCTACCGGCAGAAATAGCGTCCGGTGAGGGCGGAGAAAAAGTTCTCCAAAGACAAACGAGCGTTGTGGACTCATCCGGAGCTGATGTTTCTCACCCGTTTATTGTTGGCGCACAAAATGCACTTCGCATAGCGCGCTTACACGAGATTCACATAGCTGTACTGAAAGAAGGCAGCCCTTCATGCGGCTCTCACCAAGTCTATGATGGCTCGTTTAAGGGGCATCTGGTTGCGGGGCAAGGTGTAACGGCTACGTTGCTGAGAATATCTGGCATCTTCGTTTTTAGTGAGATGGAGTTCAACGATGCCCATAACATGCTGCTCGATCTGGAAGCAGACAGTATCGCTAGTCCAATTTCCCATAAGCCCTAAATCTCAATTTCTTTCGAACACCGCTTTGCTTCGTTCAGCAACCATGCACGGAACACGGCTACATCAGGCCTGCTGGAGACAGCGGATGCAGGATATACAAGCCAATAGCTGTAATCGTTAGGCTGGGTAATCGAAAAAGGCTGAACGAGACGGCCTGCCCGAAGTGCATCGCCAGCCAACAGCAGCTTTCCGAGTGCGACACCTTGACCGTCAATGGCCGCTTGAAGGACATGGCTGTGATCATCGAATTTGGGGCCGCTGCCAGCGTTCGGATTCATGACTCCCACATGAGCAAACCAGTAAGGCCATGCGTCCTTAGGGGTGTCGTGCAAAAGACATTTCGCAAGCAGGTCTGCGGGTTCCATCAACGGACGATCCGATGCCTGCAATGAGGGGCTGCAAAGCGGTGACAGCATTTCCCGCGCAATCAAATCAGCTTTCAGCCCTCGCCAACGTCCGAGCCCCGAGCGGATGCCTACATCGAAGCGGTCATCAGACACGTCCCATAGTTCGACCGAGCTGGTCAGCTTCACCTCAATGTCAGGGTGCATTTCCCTAAAAGCGCCCAGACGCGGTACCAGCCAGCAAGTGGCGAAAGACGGCAACACCGTGATGCGCAAAGGCCCATCATCGCGTTCACGCAGTGAACTGCTGACGAAGGACAGCCGATCCAACATGGCTGTCAGTTCCGGCAGCCAAGCCTGGCCCTTGTCGGTCAGGCGCAGCGCATGTCCCGCACGCAAGAACAGCGCTGAACCCAACCACTCTTCCAGTTGCCGTACCTGCTGGCTGATGGCTGCCTGGGTTACGCACAGTTCCGCCGCCGCACGGGTAAAACTCATGTGCCTCGCTGCAGCCTCGAAAGCACGCAATGCGGTTAGTGGGGGAAGGCGTCTCATGACAGATGACCCGCTCTTGATTAGATAGACTTATGGAGAGGATCAGTATAAGTCGCTGGCAGGTATTCAGGTCAAGGTGTCAAATGACCGAGTTATTGCGCCAGCCCTCGTAGCCCCAATGCTTTCGTTACTTCATATCTCCCCTGTTCTGTTGGTTCTCTCTGCGATTCTTGTATTCAAACAACCGCCTGTCAGGGCGGCTCTTGTCGGTGCCACCCTTGCCGTTGCACTTATGCTCCTTGGTGCCGGGCACCCGCTCTCACGCGAACTCTCGCAATGGATCGCTCAAGACACGCTGATTCTGTTTGCCAGCGTGGCGTTCGTACTAGCCCCCGGAATGATGTTGGTCGTCCTGATTGAGCGTACGGGCGCAACCCAGGCGCTGAGCACATGGGTAAGCAACCTAAAGCTGCAAGGCGTTCAGCAGTTGGGCTTCATCGTGCTGGGGCTTGCCCCTTTGCTGGAATCCATGACGGGATTCGGTGTTTCACTGATTGCCGTCATTCCTGTATTGCTGGCACTTTTTGACCGTGACAAAGCACTGCGCATTGCATTGGCTGGAATGGTCATCATGCCCTGGGGAACCTTGGGGCTGGCAACGGTGGTAGGAGCCACACTGCTGGATGCGGCACCAACGGAATTGGCCAGTCAAACAGCAATCACAAGTGCGCCGGTGTTTGTTGGTTTGGCTTTGGCGGCTACCTGGATTGCGGGTTATCGCAAACTGACCGCCTATATCTCAATGCTGACCATAGCGCTGCTGTTTGTGTCGGTTTTGTATGTCGCCTCGGCTTGGCTTGGTCCGGAAATCGCGGGGGTAAGTGCAGGTTTCGCTGTCGTGCTGGTGGGGCTGCTGAAGTCATGTCCAAAAATGCCCTCCGCAATTCATTGGCCGGCAGCAGCTTGGCCTTACATGCTGCTATTCTTCTGCGTTATCGCACTCAAGATACTTGTTGTTGTAACTCAGGCTGACATATGGCTGGTGGTACAAGGGGCAAGCATTGCATGGAAACCACTGGCGTCTCCGGGAGTCCCGATACTACTCGTGTGCTTAGTTCTGCTTGCTCGACGAGATGAACGCCTCAGGTTTCAGACGTTCTGGCAATCGGTATCCCAGCGAGCGCGGCGCCCGTTACTGACGATTCTGTGTTTCTTGTTCATGTCACAAGTCATGGTGAAGGCCGGTTTTCTTTCAGGTGTGCGCGACAGGCTCTCTGCCATGGATAGTGAGTTGCTGCCATTCCTGGGCGCCATACTTGGGGGGATCGGTGGCTACCTCACAGGGTCAAACGTGGGTGGCAACGTTCTCATGATGCCAGCCATCGCAGACCTTCCAGCATCGTTACTTCCCAGCATGGCAGCCACACTGAACAGTGCGGCCGGCCATGCAGCACTGGGTTCTTTACCCATGATTGCTACGATTGCTGGCTTGGCAAAAATCAATAATCCAGAAGAACAACGTCTGGTGCGCTTCGCTCTTGTCGTTGTGGTAGTCAATATGGCCCTGGTGGGGTGTGCTGGTGCATTTTTGGCTTATTTTGATTAAAAGGATAATTTTGTGATGGAAAAAGGCTCAGTATCAGGTGGCATCAAAGATCTATTGAGAATTGAAGGGTTGACGGTTTTTTTGCTCAGTTTATTTGCATATTCTGAGTTTGGTTCGGGCTGGGGATTATTTGCACTTTGCTTCCTTCTCCCGGATTTGTCTTTGCTCGGCTATATCGTGGGTGCTCGGATCGGTGCGGTGCTATACAACACTGCTCACTCTTACGTTGGCGCTTTGCTTTGCGTAGCAGCAGGCGTGTATCTCTCTCAGCCATTGGCAGTTTCATCAGGAATCATCTGGATCGCTCATATTGGCTTTGATCGCTCACTTGGATATGGATTGAAGTACGAGAACGGCTTCCGATTCACTCACCTTGGAACAATCGGGCGACCAAAAAACTGACGTTCAGCTCTACAAAACACTCGGGCTGCGGCCCAAGTTCCAAGACACGCCACCGCCGCGCACCGTCGCGGCGAGTTGCTGCCCCAGTCGCTGTTCGATCACCGGCCGCCAGGGCACCAAGCTGAACCCCATGCCGTCATCGAGCATCGCGTAGCGACCGCTGGCAAGCATGACCGAGCGCCGGTAGATGCCGGCCACACGCTGACCGTCGGCGACGGGCCGATGCTCCAAACCGGTATCGGCGGCAATGTCCTTTGCAGCCTGCGCCAGTTCCCGATTGCGCAGCGTGCCCAACAGGTTACGGGCGAGGATCACGCGCTGCCCGCGCCGCTCGGCCAGCCCCTGCTCAGCGAGGAACTCCCCGCGCTGTTGCAGGGTGTTCTTCACCTCGCCGCCAAAGCCCAGGTCGCCCAATCCCTTGCCGCCGCTGATCAACTGCTGATCCAGCCAGGTCGCACCGATCACGCACGCCTGCCGCTCAATCGGCAGGTACGATTTGAGTTCCACGGCGACACCGCCCAGGCGCTGCGCATCGTACTGGCGGCCACGCTCGGCCAGGTCGTCCGGCACTTTCCATAAGCCATCGGCCACTCGCTCCACGATGCCGGCACGGCGCAGGGCTTCCAGCCGGTGAACATGGGCTGCGACGACCTCCTGCGGGTCGCGGCCGGGCATGGCTCGGCTTTGCTCGATGGCAAGGTGATGGTCGGCGCGATACAGGCCACCGCTCGCCAGCCCAGCGACGTTCTTGTCGGCCGCCCGCACGTCGGCGGAACCACGCACTTCCACCACCGCACCGGCGGGATAGTTCGCCAGCTCGTCGCGGGCGTTCAAGGCGACGTAGTGGGCCTTGCCGTCCACACCGTCGATGACCAGATAGCCGCGGTCGTGCAGCTCGTCGGCCAACCCCTTGCCGGCCACGCGACCGATGACAGTGCGGCCATCCTTGCCCGGCTCGAATACCTCCAGTTCGCGCGGCTGGCCGCTCATCGCCCGCTGCATGGTGCGGATGATGTCGCCGCGCTCGCCCAGGGCGCGCAAGGTCTTCTCCGCGTCCACATGGACGGCCCAGGTGCCGGGCTGCGTCTCGTCGGCCAAACCCATGCGCTGCAAGCGTTGCAGGCGGCCGATCAGCAGCAGGCGCCGGCGTTGCAGCCGGGATTCGTTGAAACGCTCGATCTGCACCCGGCCGTCCTCGCCGGCTTCACGTTGCAGCGTGCGATCCAAGCTTGTCCACCGCTCCTGTTCCACCTCGCGCTGCAAGGTCTGCTGGATCTCCAGCTCGGTGCGCCGCCCCAGCCATTCGGTCGCCAGCTCGGCGGCCCGATGGCGGAAGCCGTGGGCGATGTAGTCGCCGGCGATGATGAGGTCTTTTCCGGTGTCGTCGCGCCCGAGCACGATCAGGTGGGTGTGCGGGTTGTCGGTGTTCCAGTGATCCACCGCCACCCAATCCAGCCGCGTCCCCAGATCGGCTTCCATCCGGTTCACCAGATGCCGGGTGTAGGTGCGCAGGTCGTCCAGCTCGGCCCCGTCCTCGGGCGAGACGATGAAGCGGAAATGGTGCCGGTCGTCGGCGGCCCGCTCCTTGAAGGCATCGAGGTCGGCTTCGTCGGTCTGCGGCCCGTAGGCCCGGCCCGGTTCGCCATCGCGGCCGGCGCCGTCGCGCTCGATGTAGCGCAAATGCTTGGCGAGCGATTGCAGGCTGGCATTGCGCTGGTTGACCAGCAGGGTCTTGATGGTCACGCGCCGCGACATGGGCGTCAGCTTCGCGCCCGCGAAACGCGCCGCCGTGTGGCCGCGCCCAAGCCTTGAACCGGGGCGCTGGCCGGCGCGTGCGCCGCTGCCGCCGGCTGCGGAATGGCGCATCGAGGACTTGCCGCCGCTGGCCTTGCCAGCCTGCTTGAGCACCTTGGAAACGAAGCTCTGGCCCTGGCCCTTGCCCCGGTTCTTCGGTGCGCTGGGGCGCACGCGGAAATCGTCGTCGCGGCGGTCGGTCATGGCTGCTCTCCCTGCAAGCTCTGGCGTGTCCTGTCGTGCGAAGCACGCGGACATGCCTGCATTGGCGCGACCTTCGCGCCGAACGCGGCACGGCGGCAAAGCCGCTCCGTGCCGTGCCACCCCCATGTGCAGACAGGCTTTCGACGCGGCCCGGTGCTGCGTCCTTTTGTCTTGCCTTCCGCCTTTGCCTTCCGCTGACGCTCCAGGCACCGGCGGCCCGGCGGCGCTGCTGCGTGAGCAGCCAGCGCGCCGGCGAACGCGGCGATGGCCGTAGGCCGGGCGCGTTCGAGGCAGGACGCCTGCACGTTGGACGGCTGCGCCGGATGCAACGCGACGTGCGGTGCGAATGCACCGGCACGGCAGGCGCGGCGACACGGCAGCAGCCAGTGGATCGACATGCCCGATGGCACGCCGAAGCGCAGCGAGTCGGCGGCCATCATGGGCGTTTCTCCAGCCAGATCGGGCGCGCAACGCCGATCACGGCGGATGCGCTGACCGGGCCGAAATACCGACTGTCGAAGGACGCCGGATTGGTCACACTGAGCAGGAACAGTTCGCCAGGGCGAAGCTGCCGGCATTGCGGCCAAGATGGCAGCGGCCGGCCCAGCCGATCAGCAGGCAGCACGGCGGCCGAAGGCACGCCGTCGATGCGCACCTGACCGGCGACGATGCAGACGTGTTGCGGCGCCACCGCGCCCACACGTTTGAGCAGCGGCACGCGCGTCGGCAAGTAGCCGCGCTGCGCAGCGAGTGTGGCAGCCGTGGCCGGCAGCGGCACCAGCACGATGCTATCCACGGACAAGGGACGTGGCAGCGAGGCGGTGCGCGGGTCGAGCGGGTCGATGCGATACCAGCCGACCGCCACGCTGTCGGACGGGTTGTAGGTCAGGCGCGGCAGCGGCGACACGAGAGCCGCCCAGGCCAGCGCAGCGAAGCCGATGGCGGCCAGTGTTGCCACGACGATGCGAGCGCGCAGGCGCGAGCGAGGACGCGGCGGCACGGCGGGCGCGTTGGCCGTGGTGATCGGGGCCGTCATGGCAGCACCTTCCCGGCCAGCCAGGCGGTATGCCGCTCGGCGGTGTATTCGGGCAGCGCAAGGCGAGCCGCAAGACGGTTGCCCAGCGTGCGCCAGTACGCGGGCGACACGTCGATGGCGGCGATGCCCAGCGCCTCGATGCCGTCGATGCGTTCCAGCACGGCGCGCACGTTGGCATCGCCTTCGGTGTGCAGCAGCAGGCGCGCGCCCGGCTGCACGCCGGGGATGCGCTGCGCCGCGTCCAGCGGTGTGCAAGCCTGCATCACCATGAGCTGCCAGCGGATCGTGCCGTAGTCGTTGGCCTGCCAGCGGATGCGGCAGAGCATCGCGCCCGGAAGGAACACCGCGCAGCGCCGCCAGCGGTCGAGCTGGAGCGTGCGCGCCGGTTCGCCGAAGCGCAGGTAGAGCTTGAAGCGATGTTCGAGGTAGGCCAGCGAAACGCGCGTCAGCGGCACGTTGCCGGCCTGTCCGGCGAGTGCCGAAAGCGCATTCAACGGCGCAGCCGGTGCAGCGTTCGCGGCAGGCAAAGCGGATGCGGTCATGGTGTGTTCTCCGGCGGAAACTCCCGCTCCAGCAGAACGCGCAGCAGGTCGGCCACGGTCACGCCTTGCGTGAAGGCCGACACCTTGATGCGCGCCCGCATGGCGGGCGTAATGTCCAGGGTCAGGCGCGCGGTGTAGAGGTCGCCTTTGCCCAGCGCATCGGCATCGCCCTGGCGAATCCACGCTTCGGCGTGCGGATTCGCGGGCGGACGTGCGCCGATGCCGACGCGTTTGCCCGTGCGTTTGCTGTTGGGTGGCTGCTTCGCAGTCATATCGGCCACCGCAGCAGTTCGTCCACCAGGGCGGTGATTTCACGGGCGGCGGCGCTGTCGGGCGCTGTCTCGCGTGCGAGCCGGCCAGCGGCCACGCTGTCGGCGAAGACGATGCGCTGATGCACTTCCGAGTTCAGCGTAGGCAGCGGCTGTTCGGCGAGCGATTGCCGCGCCTCGCGGCCGATGATGGTGGTACTGACGCGCCGATTGATGACGAAGGCCGCGCGCAGCGCAGGCCGGAACACCTGCGCTTCGCGGATCAGCGAAACCATTTCCGAGCTGGCCCAGAGGTCGTAGGGGCTGGGTTGCACCGGGATCAGCACGCGCTCGGCCGCCAGCAGCGCGGAGCGCGCCAAGGCGGCGATGCGTGGCGGCCCGTCGATGATGACGTGATCGGCCCGCCTGGCGAGTTCTGGCGCTTCCTGATGCAGCGTTTCGCGTGCGAGGCCCACGGCGCTGAACAGCCGTGGCAAGCCTTGCAGGCTTCTGCGCTGCGTCCAGTCCAGCGATGACCCCTGTGGGTCGGCATCGAGCAGGACGACATGCTGGCCGCGCATCGCCAGTTCGCCCGCGATGTGCGTGGCGAGCGTGGTCTTGCCGACGCCGCCTTTCTGGTTAAGCAGAGCGAGGATCATGGCGCGGCCCTCCCTGCTGGAAAGCCGGGCTTTGCCTGCCGTGCAAAACGCTGTTCGCCGTGCCGTTTCCCGGTTGTCCACCGAAACGGCGCGCTTCTACTAAAAGTTATGTATTTCTTGTTAGGGAAGTTAGAGGGGACGCAAACCCGCGCCGTTATTGGATTTCCGGCGTTTTCGTACTCCTGATAGCACGATAGGCGTACTCCCGATAGCACGATACCCGGTACTCCTGATAGCACGAGGCCGTCCACACCTTTTCCCGCAGTTATCCCCGTGCCGTGTGCAGCACGGGCCGGAAGGTCAGCAGCTCCATCCCGTCGTCCAGCATCCGCTCGATGCCCAGGACGTAGCCGGGCAGCGACTGCCGCGCCACCAGGACGCGCAGGTCGTAGGCGAAGTCGGAGAAGCGCGCAGCGCTGCCCGACTTGCGGTGCAGGTGCCGGAAGTCGAATTGCCAGCCGCCCGGCTGCTTGCCGCCGTGCTTGCGCACCAGGCGGTACAGCCAGCGTTCGATGCCGCCCTTCAAGCGGAAATAGGCCGGGTCGATGGTCAGCACCAGGGCGGCATCGAGCACGCCAGCATAGAACCAGTCCGGCAGGATCAGTTCGATGCCCAGCGGAACGCCACTGGCATCGGCCAGTTCCTTCCACTCGTTGATCCACGAGAAGCGATGCAATCGCCTTCCCGTGGTTTCGCGGATGGACGTGGCCACCGTGGTCGATTGCAGCCGGTCGAGCGCGGCTTTCAGCCGCAGGTAGTCGTTGAGCGACGTGCTGCGTCCGATGAAGCGCAGGATCTCGTAGGGGGTGGCGCGTATCCAGCGCGACGGGCGGATGCCCGCGTCGCGCGCCTCCACGATCTGCGAGGCGGCCCATATCAAAACGTCCGCATCCCAAATGGTCGCTATGCCATGCTCTTGCGTGCCTTCCACGCGGATGGTGATGCCGCCGGCGCGGAAGTCGATCGGCGCGATGCGCCGCGACTTGGAGAGCGAGAAGAACGGAAAGGCCATCAAGTCCTGGCTGTCGCGGGGTGCCATGTCGCCCGGCAGCGCGCGGAACAGGTCGAGCTGTTCGCGCTGCGGCAAGGCTTGCCCTGGCGGGCTGGACATGGCGACGGCCACCCACGCGCCAGCGATCAGCGGCCGTCACGGTAGTCGCCCGCGTGGCGTTCGGCATATTCCGGGTCGGACGTCGCCTCGTAGCTGCGCTGGTCGGCCCAGGCATCGAGGTCGGACACCGCGTACATGACGCGCCGGCCGAACTTGCGGAACTTCGGGCCGCCGCCGACCACGCGCTGTTTCTCCAGCGTGCGCGGCGAAAGGCGCAGGTACTCGGCGGCTTCGTCGTTGGTCAGGTAGCGTTGGGGCTGCGCAGGCGCAGCGGCAGCAGCGGCGGCAGGCCGCAAGGGAGCAGGTCGCATAGGATGAACCTCCATCAAGCCCGGCCGCACCACGCGGCCGGATAGAGGCACTTTCGAGAAAGCGAGGCTGCTTGCTAAGGGACGATCTGCGAGGGACGCGAAACGTCCCCCTGCTACAACGGCAGCAGCGGAAGCTGTGCCAGGCGGCGATAGCCGCCGCGCATCAGCGCCTCACCACGGCGCACCAGCCGCCGCACGCGGGCGCGCAAGGCGCTGTCCTTGTGCCAGTCGGCCGCGACCGCATCCACGCCGAACAACCCTTCGGCGACTTCGCGCAAGGACGCGCCCGCCAGGGTCGCGTCGAGCGCCTGCAAGGTGTGCAGCTCCAGCACCGCGCCGGGCGTAGGCCGGGAACGGGCCGCCGCCGCAGGCGCGGCAACCGTGGCGGCGGCCAAGGCATCCAGCTCGGCCACGAGCGTGCGATAGCGAACGCAGGGCATCGCGCAGGCGCGGGTCGCGTACAGGTAGGCCATGCCGTCTTCCAGGCCCGGCCCGAGCGCGACCCGCAAGCAGCAGCCCGGCCAGTGTGACACCAGCACCAGGCGCTTGCCGTCGTGGATAAGTTGCTTGCGGCCAGGAACACGCCAGAACTCGAAGGCATGGGCCTCGGGCGGCGGGTCGGCATCCGGGTAAAGCTGCACCACGGCATCGTGATCGGGAAACCAGGCCGGATGTGCGTCGCGCGAATCCAGGGCGGGATTTTCCAGCAGACGCAGCCCCCAGCGCTCGGCAGCACCCGGTTGGCGACGATGGTGCAGCCAGTCGCGCCGGTAGTCGGGATGGCGGCGCAGATACTCCCAGGCCAGCGCCGGGCCATCCAGGTGCAGAACGTAGAGATAAGCCGCCGTGGCATACCACGGCTCGGCACTGCGATCAGCCATGAGGCAACCTCCCTGTGCTGGGGATGCGTCGCCAAAGCGAAACGGCGTGCTACGAGGCCATCGTCAAAACGTTATGGGTGAAGCGTAAACTGGCAGTGTCAAGACCGATGGACTCCGATGCGTTGCTGAAATCGTCCGAATGCGACGGCGGCAACGCACTCCAATGGCATGCCGCGTCGGTCAGCTTGCCGCAGCCCGCGCCAGGCATCATGACCGTTTCGATCGGGCACGCACCGCTACGGTGCAAGACTGCCGACTCAGACCGAACGGGTCACAGACCAGACCGAAATAGACATAGTGCGCCCCGCTTCGCGGTGGCGCTCAATTGGTGATCGAGCCGTTGTCTTCGGCCAGTCGCAGGTATTCCGACAGCCGCCGCACCGGCTGGAAGTAGCAATTCCTCATCACGGGCTGCTGGCGCGGCCCGACGATGGCGGCCAGGTCGGACAGCTTCACCGTTCCCAGTGCAGGCATGCCAATCCCCAGGTCGATCAAACCGTGGGCGGTATCGCCATCGGCTGGATCGAGTGAGGCCAGCAGCCAGGTGACATGCGCATCCGGGGTGAACAGGCGCACCAGGGGCAGTGGGCCAAGCCCTATCCAGCAGCACTAGGCTGGCAGTTGATCAGCAGGCATGCGCGGGCGGCGGCGCTGATGAGCGGGGCCATAGCCCCGCTTCTTGCCCGAATGGACACAACCCGCCGAAGCGCATCTGTGCTTTCGTGTGGATGCACACGTGAACAAGTCCACGCATCCGCAGATGCGTAGAGATACGAATGTGCGTGTACGCCAGTCAGGAACGACACGGATCATGGCCTGGTCTTTAAAAGAAATCCGCTGATACGCCTTTTTGTGAGGCATGAATACCAAAAATCCCATAGAATGAGCCCTATTGGCTGTAGCCCTATAGGGCGCAATGAGCTGCTATCTTAAATTTTGGGGAAGTCCAGCATGACGGCCAAGCCATCTTTGCCCGAGGCATTACGGCGGATACGGAAAGCACGCGGCCTCAGCCAAGAAGCCTTCTCGAACGTATCTAGTCGCACCTATTTGAGTTCGTTGGAACGAGGGCTGAAAAGTCCGACGCTGAAGAAATTGGAAGAGTTGTGTGAAGTTTTAGAAATCCACCCGATTTCACTTTTAGCGCTTTGCTATTTTGATGAAAGTGATATTGAAAATGGACTTCATCAAGTCAACGAACAAGTGCGATCTATCTTGCAAGAAAATCACGGCAACACCTAAGCATTGAGCCGCCATAGGTCTTGGCAAACACTCTAGGTGATACATAATTTCGCGCGAACAAAAGCGCAATAGAACTGAGAATAAGCGATGTCCAAAGTTTTTTTAGATGATGCTAGAAATTTGAAGAAAAGAATAAAGCCGTCGTCCTTGGATGTCACCATCACATCCCCCCCATATTTCGACATGAAGGATTATGGACATTCAGATCAAATAGGTTTTGGTCAAAGCTACGAGACATACCTAAAAGATCTCAAAGGGATTTTCAAAAACATCTATGATGCGACCAAGGATTCCGGCTCGCTCTGGGTAATCATCGACACCTTCAAGCGAGACGGGGCAGTAGTTCCTTTGCCATTCGATTTTGCTAGAGAAGTAAGCGCTGCTGGATGGAAGCTGCAAGACATAATTATCTGGAAAAAAGACAAAACAGTTCCATGGAGCAAAAAAGGCACCACAAGAAAGATATTTGAGTATGTACTTTTTTTCTCAAAAGGCCAAGACTTTAAATATTACTCCGAGCGCACAAGGGAAATAAAAGATTTAAAAGAGTGGTGGATACGCTACCCAGAGCGGTACAGCCCTAGCGGCAAAAGCTTGGAGGAAATATGGGAATTCAGCATCCCCACGCAGGGCTCCTGGGGAGATGGTTATATTCGCCATTTCTGCCCTCTCCCTGAAGATTTGGTTAGGCGGATAATAACGCTAACCACAGATGAAGGGGACACAGTTTTTGACCCATTCTCTGGCTCTGGAACAGTTCCTGCGCAAGCAGCATTCATGCTTAGAAAGTATTATGGATTCGAGTTGAACCCAGAGTACATCAGGATGTTTGAATCCTATCTCAAGGATAACCTAAAATCAAAACTAGGTTTGTATGCAGCATCCAAGAACTCTATGGATGAAGAATTGTTTAAAGAGAAAATAATTGACCTTCGCATTCTGAAATACGGGCGGGTTCTTTCAAAAAAACTAAAATCCTATGGAATAGGTATCTCAAAAATATGGATAGAACGCTCTAGAAAAGAATTGTCTGGAAAAAATGAAATAGCCTCAGCAAAATATGTCATGCTGAGCGACAAGCCACACTCTGAAATAATAGAGAAAATTGAAGAAATCACAAACGTGCCTCCATTGTCAAAGTTTGGAATTTCAGCCGATTTTTCAGTACAAGAAAACATCAAAGAATTTATAGATAATCTTCCTGACTCCGAGCTGTTTGTTTACACCGCCACAAACACGCACCAATATAAAACAACATTCTCTCAAAAAAATAAGGTTGTTGACGGGTTTATATTTAGTTCAATCGCGGTGAGTGTAAACGAAGAGATCTACAGGAGTTCAAAATGAGAGCGGCTACAAAAGTTGGCACCAAAAAGCCAAGAAAGAAAATGACCGCCGAGCAAAAGGCTCAGGCTAGAGCTACGGCGAAGAAAAAAAGAGAAGAGAAAAAATTCCGTACCTCGGCAAAGGAAATATTTACAGGATCCGGCTTCAAATTTATCGCGTCTGAAAATAAAGAGTTCACGCTAGAAACTAAAACCGGATCCAGAACTACGGAACTGGACGGTGTTTTCGTGTACGAAAATGTAATAGCCATAGTTGAAGACACCTGCACAGTATCCCCTGGCACACACTTGGCTGGCAAGCAAATTATTTTTGATCTAGCTATCAAAAATAAAATCGACCTCGTCAAGTGCCTAAAAGAAAATCTTTCAGATTTTTCTGAATACTTCGATGAAAAAAATTACGAGCCAGAGGACTATGTTCTGAGAGTTCTTTATTTCAGCATGAACTCCGTTGACTCAGAGCATGTCGAAAGCGCAAGTCGCGTGGGCATTCAAGTTGTAGAGCGCGCACTCACGAATTACTTTCATTCGCTAGTTAAAAATATTTCCGTCTCTGCAAAATACGAATTGCTAAAATTCATGAATGTTTCATATTCAGAATTAGGGGCAGCCAAGTTATCCGGAGGAAACTCTGGTTCAATAAGTTCCTACAACGGATTTCTTCTTCCAGAGGCAAATAGCAGCTATCCTACTGGATACAAAGTAATATCATTCTACGTAGATCCGGCCTCTTTGCTTAAAAAAAGTTTTGTTCTTAGAAAAAATGGCTGGATAGCTCCAAATCTTTCCTATCAGCGGATTCTGGATATGCCTAAAATAAAGCTGATGAGGAAATATTTATCGGAGAACAAAAGGGTTTATCTCGGCAATATCATTGCAACGCTCCCGCCGACAACAAAAATCAACGATATTAATAACTCCAATCAACTCACAAAAGATGAGCAGTCGAAAGTTAAACCTGTAAACATATCCCTCCCGGATGAATATAATGTTGTCGGTCTAATTGATGGCCAACATAGGGTTTATTCGTATCACGAAGGAATTGACACCTTTGATGCTCAAATAGGAAAGCTGCGTAGCAAGCAAAATCTACTGGTCACTGGGATAATATATCCAGAAGGAACCTCGGAGGATGATCGCATCCTTTTTGAGGCAAAGTTATTTCTCGAGATAAACAGCAAGCAAACAAAAGTCAAATCTGTTCTTACGCAAGAAATAGAACTTATCGTCAACCCGTTCTCTGTAACTGCCATTGCTAAAGCAATCCTCATAAAATTGGCCCGAAAAGGAGCCTTAAAGGACAAACTCGAAGAGCATGTTTTTGATGACGCGAAAAAGCTAAAGGTGTCATCTATTGTTAGCTATGGATTAAAGCCGCTAATAAAAAAGGATGGCGGAGACTCACTGTTTACCGCGTGGCCTGAAAGCAGCAAGAAAGATGAAATTCTGCTGCAAAAAAATCGCGATTACTTGGAAAGCTATATCGACTTTTGTGTGGATGAGATAAATTCTCTTTTGAATTCCATAAAAATATCTTTCCCGGCCGGCTGGAGCATAGGCCATGAAAACAAAATACTAACGCCGACTGCAATTAATGGATTTTTAAAATGCCTGAGGCTAATTTTGGAAAATGGCGATGAAAGAGGGCTGGAAGCCTATAAGAGTCGTTTCGGGAAAATATCCGAATTTGATTTTTCCAAATACAAATCCAGTCAGTGGAATCAACTTGGCAGCGATCTTTATCTTCGCTACTTTACCGAAGGAAATGTGTGATTGGGGAGAAACTATCTCCCCAGTGTTTATAGCGCCCCACGCTCCGCAAACGACACGGTACTGGTGCCTGCCGCGATGATGTGATCCACAATACGGACATCTACCAACGCCAGCGCCTCCTTGAGTCGTTGGGTCAGGGTCCGGTCGGATGTACTTGGCTCAGGACTCCCACTCGGATGGTTGTGCGCCAGGATTACCGCCGCCGCATTGAGCCGCAGCGCCTCCTTGACCACTTCACGCGGATACACCGATGCACTGTCGATGGTGCCGTGGAACATCTCTCGGTACTCGATCAGCCGATGGCGCGTATCCAAGAACAGCACCGCGAATACCTCATGCTCGAAGCCTGCCAACTTGTTGCGCAGGTACTCCTTGACCAGCGCCGGGGAAGTGAACTCAGCACCACGCTGCATCTTCAGTTCGATGGCCTGGCGCGCCGCTTCGAGAATTTGATCCACCGATGCCGGCATGTAGCGCCCTTGGGCGTCACGCACCAGCAAAGCGTCATCGAACGAGGAAAAGGACAGTTGCGACATGATCGTGCTCCGGTTGCTCGGGCGGAATTGCCCGGAACCGTGGCCAGCACGGCGCAGCGCAAGCGGTCAGGGATCGAAGACGGCCGACAGGCCGCAAGCGTGCGAGCACGCGCAGTCATTGACGGCGAGAACGCCGTGATACGGTGAAGGGAACAGCAAGACCGCCTACACCCCACTCAGCCACACACCCGCTGTTAGCAAGTGCGCAGCACGCGCAGGCCCGGATCAACGATCCAGGCCGAAGGCGTCAGGAATCAGCGCCGAATGGCTGTGATTCGGCAAGAAGCACAGAGGGCAGCTCGCGAGTCCGAAGGCGGAACGCCGGGACGCACGACTACTGCTTGTCGTCCTTGAGGGACAGCGTTCCGCGAGATTCGAGCAGCCGCCGCGTGTTCTCCAATTCCTTTTGCAGCAACTCTGCATCAGGCAGCACAGTGCGGTAGTTCGCCGCCATTACCTTGTTCGGCAAACCATCCAGCGCATACCGGGCCAGGGCATGGCCCTTGTCGGCACACAGGATCAAGCCCACCGGCGGATTTTCATCCGGGTAAGCCCAGTGCTCCTTGGCATAGTTGCAGTACATATGCATCTGTCCCACATCGGCATGGGTCAGGCTGCCCAGCTTCAAGTCAATGATGACCAGGCAGCGCAGCTTGCGATGGAAGAACAGCAGATCGACCCGATACCAAGTCTGGTCGATGCGCAACCGACGTTGCCGCCCGACGAACGTGAAGCCTTCCCCGAGTTCCAGCAGGAAGTCTTCTAGCCGCTGGATCAAGGCCGCTTCCAGGTCGGATTCCGAATATTCGTCCTTGAGGTCGAGGAATTCCAGCACATACGGATCTTTGATCGCGTCGTTGGGCGTGACGGCATCCTCGGGCTTGGCCACCGAACCCTTGACCAGCATCGCCGCCTTGTCCTTGGACAAGGCCGTGCGTTCGTAGAACTGGCTGCCAATCTGCCGGTCTAGCTGGCGCACGCTCCAGCCGCCGCGCAGCGCCTCGGCCTCGTAGAACCGGCGAGCATGGTCATCCTTGACCGACAACAGCCGGACATAGGCCGACCACGGCAAGGTGAAGACCTGGGCCAGTTCGGAGAGGTCGAATTTCCGAGACACCGTCTCGGAATTCTCGATGGGCAGTCCGTCTCCAGATTTCCGAGACAGTGTCTCGGAAATTGCCTCAAGGGGGTAGGCGACGAAGAAGCGCCGCATGTTCTCCAGGTTGTCCGGACTGAAACCACGCCCAAATCGCGCTGTCAGGTCGGCGGACAAGCGCGCCATCAACTGCTCGCCGTAACCGGCCCGCCGCCTCCCTTTCTGCTCGGCTTCGACGATCCGTCGGCCAATCTCCCAATAGCTGGCCGTCATCAGCGCGTTGACACTGCGCGCAGCCGCCTGGCGCGCCGCATCCAGCAGCTCCACGATGCCGCCGTGGATGCCGGCATAGCCAGCCGGTAAGGCCGCAGGTTTCCGCGTTGCCGCATGCGTCTTCCTTGTCATGCTGTCACCTCCATAGAACGGGATGCCCCGGTAATCGCCAGCCGCCGATTTGCCACCAGTTCGGCCGCATCCCGCACCGGCTTGTCCTCGGTATGAACATAGTGCATAAACATCGCCACGGTCTTGTGACCTGTGAGCTTCATGCCCACCTTAGTCGGCACGCCCGAGTTGGCAATGTCGGTGGTCGCTCGGTGGCGGATGCCGTGCGTACCAACGTGTGGCACGCCAGCGGCCTTGAGCACGCGCGTCCAGCCGCCGTAGTGTTCGCCGTGAGTCATGTGCCGGGCCGGGTCGTTGGGTGACGGCAGGACGTAGGGGCAGCCCTCCCGGCGCGGCGCTGTGGACAGTAGCCGATAGGCTTCCTCGCTCATGGGCTTGGAAATGCCGCCGGTCTTGCTGTCGGGCCAGACGACGCGGCGCTTTTCCAGATCAACCCACGCCCATTCGAGCGGGCAAATTTCGGAGCGACGGGCGGCGAACTCGAATTGCAGGCGGATCGCCAGCGGGATGACGTAGTTTTCCAGTCCTTCGGCTTCCAGCGTCTCCAACTGGCGGAAGATCCGCACCAGTTCATCGTCCACGATAAGCCGGGTTTCCTTGCCGGGTGGGTACATAGGGACGTGGCGGCATGGATTCGTCCCATCAGGGCGCAGCCCCCACACTTCGGCCAGGTTGAACATCTTGCGCAGCACGCCAAAGGTGCGGTTGGCCTCGGCCTGCTTGTAGGCCAGCTTCTTCATCAGCGCGGCCACGTCCGGGCGCGTTACGTCCTGCACCTTCATCCGGCCCATGATCGGGACGATGCAACGGTCAATAACGCCCTGATAGCCACGCTGCGTGCTAGGCTTGTTGCGCTGCTTGGAGTAATCCTCCATGAAGGTGTGGCAGAACTCCTTCATGGTCGGTGCCTTGCGGGCAGCGTTCTTGGCCGCGCTGGGGTCGCCGCCCTTGCGCACCTCGGCCAGCCACTCCTGCGCCATCGTGCGTGCCTGATCGACGGTCAGTTCCCCGTATTGGCCCAGCGCGGGCTTGCGGCGCTCGCCGGCGTTCGTGCGGTACTGGAGCATGAACACCTTGCGGCCCGCTGGGGTGATCTTGCATAGGAAGCCAGGCACCACGGTGTCCCGCAGTTCGATAGCCTTGTCTTGAGGTTGTGCCGCATCGACTGCGGACTTGGTGAGCTTGATTTTCGCCATGATGACTCCTCGGAAAGCCCGGTTTCCAAGAGCCGCATGGGAGCCACGCGAGGGGAAGCCGGGTCAAGTTTCGGAAAGCACCGGCATATATTGAACTCGCCTAAGTCTTTGATAAACCTACTGTATCGAGCCTTGGCGTAGTCCAGCGAATTGCGGTACTGGAGTCATCGTGAAACAAAAAAAGCCCCCACGCTGCGCCTTCGACTTGCGCTCCACCTCGCGGCTTGTATGCCGCTCGGATTCGCTAGGCACACAGCAGTCCGCAATGGACTGCTGTGTGTCCAGGCTCATCCCCGAGGGGGAGGTTTCGCCGGGGGCGCCGAGCCTTGGGACGGCCCGGCGACAAAAAAAGGCCGGAGCCCATAAAGGGTCCGGCCTTTTCAGTTTGACGCGGTGCTTGCCTGTTCAGGCAAGCCCATCATCAAAGAATTTGGATTTTAGTTGCGCATGGGCCTTTTTGGCCTGCACCTTCGATGAAGGAAACGCGTTGGTTCTCTTCCAGAGTTTTGAACCCGGTTCCCTGAATTTCACTGTGGTGTGCGAAGAGATCCTTGCCGCCGTTCTCCGGCACGATGAATCCGAAGCCTTTTTCGCTGTTGAACCACTTCACAATACCAATTTCTGTCTTCAAAATAAGTCCTAAATGTAATAACGAACAGAGAAAATAATTTTCCCTCCCAGAACTATCCTCTGATTTTGTCCACAAAGATAGCTCCGTTACTTTTAAATCCAAAAAATCCGGCTTTTCTGTTGTTTCCTGAGCGTTTTTAAGCGTTAACCCTTACCCACAAACCAGCGTAGCCGGCCCTTGGGCAGCCTGCCTTGATGACCCGCCCCTCCCCTAAATAAGCACCGCCGCTTCGCCGCTCCTGACCGGTGTTTGACTCCCGTTCCAGCGGCATCGCCCGGCAAAAAACCCCACGCATCCCCAGCACTCTTGGCTATACTGGCTCGCACAAAGCGGTCCACTTATCCTGATTGACGTGTGTCATGTCATGATCACGAGGAACATACAATGAATCGTAGAAACTTCCTGCTGGCCACCCCAGCCGCCGCACTTGGAACGCTGGTTCTGCCCTCCACCAGCCTCTCTGCCCCCGCCATCATCACCAACACCAGCCAAATCCTGCCACGCCACACCAAAGGCCCGCGCATTGTCATTTGTGGCGGCGGTTGGGGTGGCATGACAGCCGCCAAATACCTGTCCAAACTGGTGCCGCAGGCGCAAGTGGTACTGATCGAGCGCAACCCCACGTTCTGGTCCGGCCCCATGAGTAACAAGTGGCTGATTGACATCGTCAACACCGACTTTCTGAACCACGACATGCTGGCGCCGTCCATCAAGTACGGTTACAGCCTGGTGCACGCCGAAGTCACCGCCATCGAACGCGACAAGAAAACCGTGCGCACCACCCAGGGCGCGCTGGAATACGATTACCTGATCCTGTCGGGCGGCATACGCAATGCCTACGATGCCTGGTTCGGCAATGACACCTACGCGGCAGAATACACACGCCAACACTTCCCCAATGCCTACATCCCGAATGCCGAGATGTTTGCCTTAAAGAACAAGCTCAAAGCCTTCAAGGGGGGCACCATTGTGATGACGCTGCCCCCGCCGCCCCATCGCTGCCCGCCCTCACCCTACGAACGGGCCTGTTTGATGGCCTGGCATATCAAGACCAACAAGATTCCGGGCAAGATCATTATTCTGGATCCCAAACCCACCATCGCCCCCATTGGCGAAGGCTACCGCGCGGCCTTCCAGGAGTTGTATCCGGACATCATCACCCACGTGCCCAATGCCCGAGTGCGAGAGGTTGATCCCTTCAAGAAACACGTCAAAACCACCGCCGGCGACTTTGATTTTGACGACGCCGTGCTGATGCCCCCGCACCAGGCCGCCGATATGGTCTGGAATGCAGGTTTGGTCGGCACGGGGCCTGACGGCAAACCCACAGGCTGGGCCAATATTGACCCACGCCTGTTCACCGCCCGTGACGACGACCATGTTTACGTGGTCGGGGACTCCATGGGCTTTATTTCCGACCAGTTCGGCCACTATCCCAAGAGCGCCCACGTGGCGCACGCGGTGGCCAAGATCGTTTCCCAGAATCTGGCCGAACGTATCGCGGGCAAGGAAGTGGTACCCGTCCTACCCGACAACCTGTGCTACATGATGGTCAACGGGGATCCGCAAGAGGAAATCTCGGTCAAGTTTGAATACGAACTCGACGCAAGCGGCAAGGTTCTGCAAACGCAGATTGATATGGATGTCCGTACCCCCGACCTTGTTCAAGAAGACTTCCAGTGGATCCAGAGCCGTTTCAATGACTTCCTCTAAACTTCCTTCCCGTTTTGTCCGCCGCCGCCAGCTTTTGCTGGGCAGTGCGGCCGGGCTGGGCGCCGCCTGGCTACCCATCAATTTGCATGCGCAAGTCGCCTTTGATCAATTGCTGAAACCAGCCACTGCAGCCCAGGTGCAAGCCATTGTGGACGAGTTCCTGAAAGGCGCCAGCCCAGAAGAAAAAGGCATGAAGCTGGAGATGCCCGCTCTGGGCGACAACCCCGCCGCTGTGCCGGTCAAAGTGGTGCTGGACTTGCCAGCAAGCGACGATGTGTACTGCCAGGAGCTGATTATTCTGGCCCAGGGCAACCCGCACCCGCTGGCCTGCCGTTTCAACTTCACGGCCCTGGCCGGAACAACGGAAGTTGCCGTTCGCCTGCGCCTGATTGAAACCCAAACCATCCGCGCCTTGGCTCGCTTGAACGATGGCCGTGTCCTAAGCGCCCAGCATCACATTACCGTGACGGCTGGCGGTTGCGGCATGTAAACAAGGGGTACTCATGAGTAAACCACGTATCTGGATCAGCAATGCCACGCCCAAGGCGGGCGAAATGGTGCGCGTGCGCGCCCTGGTCGAACACCGCATGGAAAGTGGCCTGCGCTTAAGTAAAGACGGCCAGGTTGTGCCACGCAACATCATCCACGAATTCAAGGCCACCTTGAACGGCGAGCCCTTGTTCAACTGGTTTCCAGAAACAGCGATCTCCCAAAACCCGTACATTGAATTCACCTTTGTCGCGCGGCACTCCGGGGCTCTGGAAATGAGCTGGACGGACGATCAAGGCGCCGTCATTACGGGCCAGACTGCGCTGAGCATCAGCGGCTGACTGCGGGCCACTTGCTGCCAGACGCCCTGACCTGCCCCATTCAGCGCCCCTACCGGGCGCTGAGTTCATAACAGCGCTCTATATAGTCATACAGGGTGGGCTTAACGGTAATGCTACGCTGGCGTCCTTTCCTACAACGAAGCACATTGACAAGAAGCATGCCCATGTCCCTCTCTCTGGTAGGTCGTCTCCTTATTGCCCCCGCCTTGTTAGCGGCCAGCAGCGCCGCCGCGCCGGCCTGGGCCAGTTCCACACTGGACATCAAAACGGTGGCCAGCTCCTGTGCGAACTGTCACGGCCCAGATGGGCGTTCCACAACCCTCATTCCTTCGTTGGCAGGCCGTCCCGAAGCCACCTTGCTGGAACAGTTGCGCGCCTTTGCCTCGGACACGCCCCCGGCAGGCACCACCATCATGAGTCGTCTGGTCAAAGGCTACCAGGACACAGACCTGGAGGCCCTGGCACGTCATTTCTCTGAAATTCCTTCTACCCCACGCAGCGTTGCGCAAGGACGTTAAGCATGAGCACCCCCTTGAACTCCTCTCGTCGCCAATGGCTGAGCCGTGTCGGTAAAACCAGTGTGGCTGGCCTGGCCCTGAGCACCTTGCCCGTGTACGCACGCAGCAGTTCGGCCCATGTGATTGTGGTCGGTGGCGGCTTTGGCGGTGCAACGGCTGCCCGCTACTTGAAGCGCGGTGATCCATCCCTGAAAGTGACCTTGATTGAACCGGCCACCACTTTCTACACCTGCCCTTTCACCAATCTGTATCTGGCCGGCTTGCGCCGTTTTGAACAGCAAGGCCACGGCTTTGACGATTTGCGCGCCGCCGGGATTGAGGTCATTCACGACCTGGCCACCGCCGTCGACTCCCAAGCCAAGACCGTGACCCTGGCCAAAAGCCAGAAGCTGTCTTACGACAAGCTGCTGCTCTCGCCCGGTATTGATTTTCGCTGGAACACGCTGGAAGGCTATGACCAGGCCGCCTCCTTGCTGGCCCCGCACGCCTGGAAAGCGGGCGATCAAACCCGTTTGCTGAAAAGCCAGCTCGATGCCATGCCCAATGGCGGCACCTTCATTATGGTGGCCCCCGAAAATCCCTTCCGCTGCCCGCCCGGCCCGTACGAGCGCGCCAGCATGGTGGCTCACTACTTCAAACAGCACAAACCCAAATCCAAGATTCTGATTCTGGATGCCAAAGACGGCTTTTCCAAACAAGGCCTGTTCCAGGACGGCTGGAAACAGGTCTACGGCGACATGATCGAATGGGTGCCCTTTTCCAAAGACGGCAAAGTGGCCCGGGTGGATGCCGTCAAACTAAGCGTAGAGACCGAGTTTGGCGAAATCCACAAGGCCGATGTGCTGAACGTCATCCCACCTCAAAAAGCCGGAGCCATTGCCGAGCAGGCCGGTGTCACCAACGCCAGTGGCTGGGTGCCCATTGACCCGCATACCTTCGAGTCCGAGCAGGTCAAGGACATCTATGTGGTGGGCGATGCCACCATTGCCTCGCCCATGCCCAAGTCGGGTTTCTCGGCCAATACACAGGCCAAGCTGGCAGCGACTTCCATCATTAATGCCTTAAGCGGCAAGCCTGCGCCCCAGGCTACGCTAAGCAATACCTGCTACAGTCTGATCGCCCCCGACTATGGCATTTCCGTGGGGCACTTGTACGCCTTTGCCGATGACAAGCTGGCTGAAGCGTCCGGCGGGGTCAGCCCCAAAGAAGCCAGCCCGGCCTTCCGTAAACAGGAAGCCCAGTATGGCGAGGCCTGGTATGCCGCAATCAGTCGTGACATCTGGGGCACCAAAGGCTAAGTGGTTCTAACCCGGTCCTAATAAGCAGCGCACATGATGAATACAGAACTTGTACTGTGGGTCAGCTTGGCCATTGGCCTGCTCTTTGGCATTAGCGGCCAGCTCAGTGGTTTTTGCTTTTATCGTGGCTTGACCGAGCGCTGGTCCGGGCGCAGCGGCTACAAGCTTCAGGGCTTTGCCCTGGCGCTGGCCGTGGCCCTGGCCGGAACACAACTGGCCGCAGGCTATGGCCTGATCAGTCTGGACAAGGCCCTGTATCTGAATCCTACTTTTTCCTGGCTGCTGGTGCCGCTTGGCGGTGTGTTATTTGGTGCAGGCATGACCCTGGCCAATGGCTGTGGCGCCCGTGCTCTGGTCCTGTTAGGACAAGGCAATCTGCGCTCTTTTGTCGTACTGCTTTGTTTAGGCATCACCGCCTACATCACCTTGACAGGCCTGCTGGCGCCGCTGCGCATCAGCGTGGCCCAAGCCACCAGCGTCACCCTGCCTGCGGTCACCCTGTCTGAAGGTCCCATCCGATCTATTGTGATTGCCCTTATCGTCGCCGCCCTGATCGCTTTTGCCTTGCGGCGCCGACAGGACGGCCAACGCCTCAATGACCTGCTGGCCGGAGCATTGATAGGACTGCTGATTGTGGCCGGCTGGCTGACCACGGGCTGGCTGGGCGATGATCCCTTCGAGCCCTTGCCCGTCAGCTCGCTAAGCTTTGTCGCCCCGATTGGTGAAAGCATTCAATACGCCATGATCTCCACCGGCATGAGCCCACGCTTCACCATCCTGATCGTGGTGGGTGTAGTGGTCGGTTCCTTGCTAAGCGCCCTGCTGCGTCGCCACTGGAAACTGGAAGGTTTTGAGTCGCCCCGCCACATGCTGCGCTCCATGGCAGGCGGAGCCTTAATGGGTGTAGGCGGCGTGCTGGCCCTGGGCTGCACCATCGGCCAGGGTTTAAGCGGCCTGTCCACCTTGTCGGCCACCTCCTTGCTGGCGGTGCTCGGCATTATCGTCGGCGCACGCCTGACCTGGACCCGCCCAACAGCCTGACTCCGTGTTTCAATAAGGGCTTGATTGACGGCCCTTCAGACTGCCCAGGCCACCTCCGTCTGGCATCGCTGATGCGCTCTTATTGAGACTCCCGCAATGCGACAGATCCTGCTTGTTGTCGATGTGCAAAGCTGCTTTTCGCCACCTCCGTGGCTAATTGAAGGTATTAACGCCCTGAGCACCCGCCTGCCTTGCGCAGCCTTGATTGAACTGCACGACGAGTCGCAAACGCCCTTTTCCAGCCAGTTGGGTTGGTGTCCGCCGCGCAGTGATCGTTGTCTGGTCGATGCCAAGCAAATCTTCATCAAACATGGCTACGCCCCTAGCCCGGCGGCGATGGAGTATTTGCAGCAATGTCAGGCTGATCGCATTCTGGTCTGCGGCATTCAAACCGATACCTGCGTGCTGGCCGCAGGCTTTGCCTTGTTTGATGCGGGGCTGCACCCTACTCTGATTACGGATCTGACGGTCGGCTCGTCCCTGGATCGCTCCAGCGAGCTGGGTATCAAGCTGTGGAAACATCACTTCGGGCGCACAATTCACAGCAGCGAACTGTTGGCTGAACTGGGCCAGCCATAAACAGCTCGCTTTCACAGCCTGCGCCTCTTCACACCCATCTGATCCCCCCTTCTGTCTACCCTAGCCACAACGCCCCTCACTCGATTCCCAACTCCTGCTGCCCCACTTCCTGAAAACCGCGCCTGTTCCGTGCAAGTACAAGAGCGTGCTAGATGAAAGCTCAACCACCGCGTCCCTGACTAATCATTACGTTTAGCGTAATCATTCAACCATGGGCTTTATTGATAGCCCCATACCGCCACTGATAGGGTCGTTTCCAGAAACCTGCAAAAGGTTCACTTACAAGGAGACGAGACATATGCATTGGCTATCCATTGCCGTATTAGGAGGCATGTTCGTACTGGCAACTGTCTTACCCATCAATATGGGGCTGATTGCTTTTGTAGGCGCTTTTCTGGTGGGTACGCTGGTGGCGGGCATGGGCGCCAAGGAAATCATGGGCGGCTTTCCGGCTGACCTGTTTCTGACCCTGGCCGGTATTACCTATTTGTTCGCGCTGGCTCAAAACAATGGCACGATCAACTGGCTGGTCAGCATGGCTGTGCGAGCCGTGCGTGGCCGCATCGCCGCCATTCCCTGGATCATGTTCCTGATCACGGCCGCATTGACCGCTGTCGGTGCCGTCAGCCCGGCCGCCGTTGCCATCATTGCCCCGATTGCGCTGGGCTTTGCCCGCCAGTACGGCATCAACCCGCTCTTGATGGGTTTGCTGGTGATTCATGGCGCCCAAGGGGGCGGCTTCTCCCCGATCAGTATTTATGGCGGCATCACCAACCGTGTGGTCAGCACCGCCGGTTTGCCCTTGAATGAAATGGCCACCATGATGGCCAGCCTGGGCATCAACCTGGCCGTGTCCATTTTGCTGTTCGTGTGGATGGGTGGTTTGAAGCTGATGCGTCAGAAAGTGGACTTAAGTTCAGCAGACGTAAACGTTGCCCGCGTGGCCCATGGCTCGGGTGGCCCGCAAGTGTTTGGCGACGCTGAAGCCGAGGCCTTGGGCGAAGAGCGCAAGACCGCCCGGAAAAGTCCCGATGCCCTGGTCGAAGCCGGCAATGGTGCCAGCGAGGCCCCGCACTGGTATCGCGTCTTGACCCTGGCAGGCCTGTTTATCCTGGCCGTTCTGACCTTGTTTTTCAAACAGGATATTGGCTTTACCTCGATCACCATCGGTCTGGTACTGACCTTGATGGCCCCCAATCTGCAAAAACGCGCGCTGGGCCAAGTGTCCTGGCCTGAAATCATGCTGATTGTGGGTGTCAGCACCTATGTGGGCGTGATGGAATCCATGGGCACGATTGATTTTGTTGGCCATAGCGTTGCCCAACTGACCTCTCCCTTGATGGCGGCCTTGCTGCTGCTTTTTGTGGGTGCGGTCGTGTCGGCTTTCGCCTCTTCCACCGCCGTGCTGGGTTCGCTGATTCCACTGGCCGTGCCCTTTTTGCAAGGCGATGGCGGCGTGGAGCCGGTGGGCTTTATTGCAGCCATGGCCGTATCCTCCACCATTGTGGACGTCAGCCCCTTCTCCACCAACGGCGCACTGGTACTGGCCAATGCTCAGGGAGTGTCGCGTGACGCCTTCTTCCGTCAGCTTTTACTGTACGGTGCTGCCGTCACGGTTATTGCCCCAGTCGTCGTCTGGCTGCTGTTTGTGGTGCTCTAAAAACACCTGAGCAAACAGAAAAGTACGGCGGGCCCCGATACCTTGGTAGCCGGGGCCTGTTTAATGGAAATTCTTACCGCATCCATGGGCAGTTCAGGTATAAAGACTCGATCCATTTTCAAGCGAGCCGCACAACATGAGCCTGACAGCAGAATGTGACGACTACTTCAAACAAGTCGAACAAGGCCTGTATGCCGAGCGCTTCGATCAGGAAGTAAACTTGCTCCCCTTCGTTCAGGCCCAAGCCTTCAGTGAACAGTTCAGCGGCCACCCCACGCTGGACGCCCTGGGCGGTCTGATTCTGGACGATCCCGATACCAGCAGTCACCATGTCTGGGTCTGCAAATCCCCACTGGCCGGGCAGGTGTTTTACCTATCCCACGACGACGACAGCCGCATTGTATTCCCGTCTTTGTCAGCCTTTCTGACGGCAGCCCAACAGGCGCTGGAACGGTCTTGTTGCTTGAGTGAGCTGCATCCATCACACACACCCTTGTGTCCTGATCAAACGGGCTTGAGCAATTTCATCACCCATTTGTGCGGGAACGATGAACATGAAGAAATCGCTATCCCGCTCATTCCCAGCCTGGACTTGCAAGACTTTCCTTTGCTAAGAAGGCTGGCCAGCGCCGACAACTTCTTTTTAAGCGAAGTCTTGGCGCAGGAAATCAAAAAACGGCCTCGGGCCGATTTACTGACCATTGCCGAACTATGCAGTGCCCATCCTCATCCGCAGGCCGCAAAAGCGGGGGTGGCCGCTTTACGTGCGATTAAAGCGCTATAAGCCATAAGATTGGGTAGTAGGGGGGTTATGCCTGCAAAGCCTATTCCCTTCTGCCCCTCCCCGGCGGTCAGTCCTCAGCCTAAGGTACGTCAGCCTGGAGCCGACAAGGTTTACTCCCTTCCAAGTCCCACCAGCCCCGCCCCCTCAACTGCGCCCTCCCCCCTATGGGAAACGCCAAAACAGCTATGGCGTCGCATTGATTTCTGAATAAAACCTTGAATCCTGGCAAATTCTCACACCGTAATGAGAATGATTGCTATTATTTTGCCGTTGTTTTAAGCCTGATGCCTTCTTTCCTTCTCTGTCACCCGCTTTTCGCGTCCTGAAAAACGCGGCTTGCGTGACGAGTGCAGCGTCCAAGAAGAGCGGATTCCATCCGTCACCCGCAGCGGCCAGGCAAGCACGGCTTTTCTCAGTTTTCCAGTTATCAATCCAGCACCCGGAGACGGTGCTGAAGTAGGAGGCGCGTCAGCGTGAAAGAGTCATTTCGCCAATGTATGGCATGGCTGCATACCTGGGTCGGTCTGGTAGTGGGCTGGATCCTGTTTTTCGTCTTCGTCACGGGCACGGCAGGCTATGTAGACGATGAAATCACCCGCTGGATGGAGCCCGAGCGTCCCTTGCCCATGCAAGTTCTACCCGAGCAATCCAGCCAGATGCTGAATCAGGCCCTGACGCAGCTACAAACACATGCCCCGGCAGACTCCAAAGCCTGGACCATTACCCTGCCGCATCAAGCCCTGAACCCACGTGCCACGCACGGGCTGTCCATTGCCTGGGAAGAAATGTCCCAACCCGGTCAGCGTGGCCGTCGCGGGGTCGAGGAACTGGACCCGGTCACCGGCCAGATTCAACCAGAAACAGAACCCCGCGCCACCGCTGGTGGCACGGGTCTGTATCGCATGCACTATGCGCTGCACTACATGCCGTACCCCGTCGCTATCTGGCTGGTCGGTATCTGCACCATGCTGATGCTGTTGGCCGTCATGACGGGCGTGGTGACACACAAAAAGATCTTTACTGACTTTTTCACCTTCAGACCCGGCAAGGGACAACGCTCCTGGCTGGACGCACACAATATCGTCAGCGTGATGTCCCTGCCCTTTTTCCTGATGATTACCTACACGGGCCTGATCTTTTTCATGTCCTTCTATATGCCGACCGGACGAGAGATCATGTATGGCGCAACAGAGGAAGGACGACAAGCTTACTTCCAGGATATTCGCCAGCAAAAACATGACTTCCTGCCCGTCAGCATGCCGCAGGCTCCGTTAAGCGCGATGATGCACAGCGCTGAACAAACCTGGGGCAAGAACAGCATTGCCTCGGTACACATTACGCATCCGGCAGATAGCCAAGCTTATGTAGAACTGCGCCGCACCGGCGTGACGGGCGTGTACTGGACCCGTGCCGAAACCCTGCGCTTTAACGCCATCGATGGCAGCGCCATGAAGCCGGACAACACGAGCAATATCACGGGGGACACACACCGCGTGCTGCTGGCCTTGCACGAAGGCGCATTTGCCGAATGGTGGTTGCGCTGGCTATACCTTATCTCGGGCTTGCTGGGCTGCGCCGTTATTGGAACGGGCCTGGTGCTGTGGACCGTAAAACGCCGCACCCACCATCAAAAGCGCCTGTCCAAAGCCACCGCGCTGAGCGTATCCGAGCGCTTTGATGCGGCGGGCCTGCGTCTGGTGGAAATCCTGAATGCCGGAACCCTGGCCGGTTTGCCGCTAGGTCTGGCCGCCTACTTCTGGGCCAACCGCCTCTTGCCGGTCACTATGGCCGACCGCGCCGCCTGGGAATTTCATGCGCTGTTTCTGGTCTGGGGCTGGTCCTTCCTGTATGCCTGCTGGCGACCCTTGAAGCGCGCCTGGCTGGAACTGCTCTACCTGACAGCCGCCGCCTATGGCCTGATTCCCGTCCTGAACCTGCTGACGACCGACCGCCATCTGGGCGTTACCGTCACCCATGGCGACTGGGGGCTAGCAGGCTTTGACCTGAGCATGCTTGGCCTGGCCGCCATCTTTATCTATATCGCCGTAAAAATGAAACGCAAATGGCACATTGCCAGCCTGTCTAAAAAAACCGCAACCCCTGCCAACTTGCATACTGCGGGAGTGAACGGATGAGTGGACTGACTCCTCGTTACCGCCTGCAAGTGTTGTCGCGCATCGTGGCCGCCACGGTGGGTGGCTACGCCTTGGCAGACGCCGCCACCGTATTGCTGACCTTGCTCTGGCCTTTGCCCAGAGCCCAGGCTGTCCTGGCGGCCAATATGTTGAGCTTTGTCTGGTACACCATCGCCGTCATGTGGGTGTTCAGTACCAAAAGTGCCACTCGCGCCTGGTTGGGCATGGTGCTGCCTACCGCTTTGATCGCCTTGCTCTGCTTTCTGGTGATGCCGGAAGGAGGGCTGCCATGAGCAATACCAGCCTGTGGCTGAATCTGGCCGTATTTATCAGCAGTCTGGCGGGCTTTATCTGCCTGGCCTTGGCCAGCGATCGCCAGGGTGAATTTCTGCTGCATCGCGCGCCTCGCAAACAGGAAAGGCGGATCTTTCGTTTAATCGGCTGGCCTTTTCTGGCCGTGGCTTGGCTCTTGTGCTGGCAAGGCTGGGGCTGGAGCATCGGCACGGTTGCCTGGCTGGGCTGGCTGACCATGGCCGGCGCCGGACTGACCTTTTACCTGCCCTGGTGGCCTTGGCAGGAAAAGAAACCTGTGCGGGCCAAACCTGCGCCAGTTGCGAAGGCAGCGCCTAAAGCGGTTGGAGCGGTTGGAGCGGTTGGAGCGGTTGGAGCGGTTGGAGCGGTTGGAGCGGACAATACTGCATCGACATCAAGTGACGCTATAGCTGGGAAAAATGGAGTGGCGGCGGCAAATTCAAGCACTGCTTCAACTACCGCTGGCGCTACACGTACAGAGCCTACTAAAGCTGGAGTGGCACCCACAGCATCACGATTTTCCACACGCAGCCTGGTTTTTGCCAGCACCCTTCTGGCCATCCCTGCTGCCTTCGTGATTTATCTGACGCAGCAAGGCCCGCAGCCTGTCTTTGGCAACAATGCTCTGCAAAGTCAGATTGGTCCGTGGTCGTTTGCACTGGCTGAAACGAATGACCAAGCCCCTATCAGCGGGCCCACCGGCGCACATCGCAAAGCGTTCCAGATTCGCTTTTGCCAAGCCTGCGACCCGCATATACGCCGCGCCTACCTGCAAGTCAGCAAGCCCGAGCCTATGCCTACACCCCGTCAGGCGTTTAACAGCACACGCTGGACACGATCGGTAGAAATTGCGATCCCGCCCAATAGTGAGGTTGAGCATCAACTATGGCTAACTGTAGAAGCCAAGAATGGAGAAATCTACCATCAGGCTTTTGATTTCCACCAGGTATCACCCGTGACAGCGGCTTTCATTGAGCAAATGCCGTAAGCGTGACCTAAACCGAAAGGGCCAAGCATCTTGGCCCTTTTTTTATTTCTACTCAATTCAGATTTTCCACTGATCCTCACTAGCCAATGTTTAAAAAGCAAAACACATCAAGAAAACATAAAACCAATAAAGACGTCAGAATAAATACGTCCAAAAATCCGCCTCCTCAATTACTGAAAATCTAAACTCGTAAACAAAGCATCAAATAACTATTTATATAAACAACCTTCCCTGTTTCATCTTTATTTCGCACCCCTGATTTTTATATTTCATTCAAAGCAAATAAAAATTAGCCCACAAATTACTTATAACGCCATCCCAAAAAGCAGCAATTCTTCGCAATTCCAACAAAACCCTGCATCTGACACAAACTGCCACTTTAAACATATTCCTCACATTTACTATAAAAAAACACCACCCTCAACAAAGGAAAACTTTTGACAGTTGTTTTCCTTTCCTTCAGTGGGTGAACCGTGCTTATCGCTAGAATGCTGCCGTGTTACATCACTAACAGGGCCATATCATGTCTTTAATTAAACGATGCACCGCAGAAACGCTGGGCACTTTCTGGCTGGTCTTTGGGGGCTGCGGAAGTGCGATCTTTGCCGCTGCCTATCCTGAACTGGGAATTGGTTTTGCCGGAGTAGCCTTGGCCTTTGGCCTGACCTTGCTGACCATGTGCTATGCCATTGGCAATATCTCTGGTTGCCACATCAATCCGGCTGTCACGCTGGGGCTGGTCGCTGGCGGACGCTTCCCCGCTCGTGACGCTATTCCCTACATCCTTGCCCAAGTTATCGGCGGCCTGCTGGCCGGCGGCGTTCTGTACCTGATCGCCAGCGGCAAAGCCGGCTTTGATCCCGTGGCAGGCTTTGCCTCCAACGGCTTTGGCGAGCACTCGCCAGGCAATTACAGCCGCAACGCGGCCCTGATCGCAGAAATTGTGCTGACCGCCTTCTTCCTGTTCATCATCATGGGTGCGACTCACAAGCGTGGTCACGCTGGCCTGGCCGGTGTGGCGATTGGTCTGGCGCTGACCTTGATTCACCTGATCAGCATCCCCATCACCAACACCTCCGTGAACCCTGCCCGTTCCACCGGCGTGGCCTTTTTCCAAGGCACCTGGGCCATGGAACAGTTGTGGCTGTTCTGGGTGGCCCCCTTGATTGGTGGTGTGATCGGCGCCTTGGTGTATCGCTTTTTACATGCCAACGACGAGTAAGCAACACTGACATCGGCATGCAGAACTAAAGAGCCGCATCGTCTGGAGCAAGGCAACCAGCCCGATTCAAGACAATGCGGCTCTGTGCAAAGGACGCATCCTTGGTGACGTCACGGCAAAATGCCCAGCACAAACCTCGCCGATAAACAAGAACCATTCTCATCAATCACCTACAGGTTAACGATAGTAGTCATCGCTTTTTACCTGTCTATACAATAGCGACGTCAATAACGGTTCAGGTGAGAGTCTTCACCTTGATGAAGCGCCGACGGAGCAACGACCCCGGAATCTCTCAGGCAAAAGAATCTTGAACCCTTGACGTTCTGGAGAGAGGCACATCAGTGCCCACCGAAGGGGACCGTCGCCCGCCGATGGATAAGCTCTCAGGTAAACGGACAGAGGGGGTACAAAGGCCATATGGTCTTTGTCCACCTATTTGTCCGGAGCCTATTTATGAGCAGATAGTCAGGCGCCTTGTCTGACCGCCTGGCACACCACCCCTTTATTCCCATTTTTATTCGCACGCAGGTCTGTTTTGGCATTTCATGTCGTCAGAACAAGGAGGACTGCTGTGCGCTCCCTACTTTATGTAGATCGGCATCAAGAAAACCGTTCTTGAGGACGGGTTGTGCCCATTGTTTTCTCGCAGCACAGTCATAATTACGCATTTGAACGAAAAAAAACTAGGAGTACAGTGTGTCTCAGCAACATTCATCTGGACTGCAACGCTCGTTGAAAAACCGGCATCTGCAACTGATAGCCATTGGAGGCGCTATCGGTACCGGGCTATTTATGGGATCAGGCCGCACTATTAGTCTGGCCGGACCCTCGGTCTTGTTTACCTACATGATCATCGGCTTCTTTTTATTTTTTGTTATGCGGGCAATGGGAGAATTGCTCCTGCATAACCTGGAATACAAATCTTTTGTGGATTTTTCCGCCGATATTCTCGGGCCCACCATGGGCTACTTTCTAGGCTGGAGTTACTGGTTCTGCTGGGTAGTTATTGGCATTGCCGATATTGTCGCCATTACCGGCTATACCCAATTCTGGTGGCCGGACATTCCACTGTGGCTACCCGGTCTGGCTTGTATTGCCTTTTTGCTGATCTTTAACCTGCTGTCGGCCAAATTGTTTGGCGAGCTCGAGTTCTGGTTTGCCCTGGTCAAGATCATTGCCATCGTGGCACTGATTGGTGTGGGCGCGTACCTGCTGTTTACCGGCTTTGTGGGCCCAACCGGCGAAAAAGCCAGCCTGACCCATTTATGGGATCGCGGCGGGATGTTTCCCAATGGTTTGAATGGTTTCTTTGCCGCTTTCCAGATCGCCATCTTTGCTTTTGTGGGTATCGAACTGGTGGGTACCGCCTCGGCTGAAACGGCTGACCCTGCCAAGAACCTGCCCAAAGCCATCAACAAGATTCCGGTTCGCGTGATTGTGTTTTACGTGTTGGCCCTGACCGCCATCATGACCGTCACCCCTTGGGATATTGTCGCGCCCAACAAGAGTCCGTTTGTAAATATGTTCTTGCTGATTGGCGTAGGTGCAGCAGCGGCCATCATTAACTTTGTGGTGCTGACCTCGGCCCTGTCGTCCGCCAATAGCGGCATGTTCTCCACGGGCCGCATGTTGTACGGTCTGTCCAAGAACAAGCTGGCTCCCGAAGCCTTCAGCCAACTGTCGCGTAACGGTACTCCCCGCAATGGTCTGATCTATTCGTGCGCCCTTTTGCTGTCCAGCCTGTTCCTGCTATACGCAGAAGGCGATGTGATGCGTGTGTTCACAATTGTGACCACCGTGGCCAGCATCTGCTTTATCTTTGTCTGGGCCGTGATCCTGATCACCTACCTGAAGTACCGCCGGGTTCGTCCTGAGGCACACGCTGCATCAAGCTACAAAATGCCCTTTGCCATTCCCATGTGCTATCTGACTCTGGTGTTCTTTGCCTTTGCGCTGTACCTGTTCAGCCAGGAAGAAGAAACCCTGATCGGCCTGATTGCCACACCTTTCTGGTTCCTGGCTCTGCTTATTTGCCTGCCTTTCTACAAGAAACGCATGAAACAAGATCTGGCCCTGAGTCTGGCGACGCAAAGCGTACGCTAAACCAAGCAGGACACAGCACAGTGCGCCCCCGCACTGTGCTGCCGCCACCGGGACTGGCCGTACTGCTGGACCTGTGTGTTTACTCGGTCCGGGCTGCCCCTTCTGGCTCGCCCCCCTTCGCCACATACAAAGTCTGACTGGGGAAGGCAAAATCGGCACCGTGCTGCTGCACAATATCAATAATCTTCAAATACACATCCTGCTGAATGCCCAACCACTCGGCCCACTGAGTTGTTTTGGTAAAGCAATACACCATGATGTTCAGTGATGAGTCTGCAAAGGCATTGAAATAGACCAGCGTCGTCTGTGTCTGATCAATATCAGGGTGTTGAGCCAGCATCTGGCCAATATCATCCACAATACCGCGCAGCTTGCCGGCATCCTCATACCGTAACCCCACCTCGGTATTGATCCGCCTATTCGTCATGCGCCCCGGGTTTTCCACACTGATGGAAGAAAACAAGGAGTTGGGCACATAAAGCGGCCGTTTATCAAACGTCATGATCTTGGTCAGGCGCCAACCAATCTCAACCACCGTCCCTTCAATATTGCGATCAGGCGAACGTATCCAGTCGCCAATCTTGAACTGACGATCAAAGTACAACATGGCACCGGAGAAGACATTGCTCAAAATATCCTTGCCTGCCATACCGATCGCAATGCCGCCGATACCGCCAAAGGCCAACAGTCCGGACATACTTAATCCGAAGTGCTCGCCAAAAAACAGCAACATGAGAACAAATGCGCCGAACTTCAACACCCGTGCAATCAGGCGTGCCGAGGTCGGATCCCCCCCTTTGCTAAGCTGCGTTTTCTCCAGACGGTTGATCAACAGCGATAGCGTATGCATCAACACCGCCGCTGCCGTCAGCACAGCCACAAAATCGACCATGCGCGGTGTCACCAACGTCACGTGGTAATCGGCAATAGCCATGTTTACGTACTGGCGGGCAACCGCAATGGCGCCGTACAACAAGCCCAACTGCACGATTTGCGCGATGACATTGTGCGACCACTTGCGCCGACGATGTCTCATAAAAGCCAGAATAAATGCCGCCAGCAAGCAGGCCAGAAAGATCCCCATACCTGTCAGGTATTTGATCAACAAGGTGTGATCCTGCACTTTTCCTCCAATTGCGCCGTCCTTGGCCAAGCGATTATAACGAGTTAGGTTTACGTAAGGGTAAACCCACGTTGTGACAGGGCTTGCCTTGCTCATAGACTAAACCGTCAGTCTGAAACAATAACAATTCGCGCCAAAGGAAAACGATGGTTTTAAAGGCTATTGACTCACTCAATGAATTCATCGGCAAAATCCTCTCATTTATCGCCATTATTTTTGCCACCATTATTATTTATGAAGTGTTCATGCGATATGTGCTCAATCAGCCTACCCGATGGACATTTGATGCCACCAAACAGCTCTACGGTTTTTACTTTTTGATGTTGGGCGCCTATGCCCTCAAGCATCAATCTCATGTCCGCGTTGACCTGCTGATCCAAAAGTTTTCCCCTACCGCTCGCAAATGGACCGAGCTTGCGGGCTACCTCATTTTCTTCTTCCCCTTCGCCTGGGTATTTCTGACTCGCAGCTATGAGTTTGCCATGCGTTCTTTGGCCCAAGGTGAAACGACCTACGGCGCCGTTCAACTGCCCGTTTACCCACTGAAGATTTCCATGGTGGTGGCTGCCGCCCTGTTGCTGATTCAAGGTATTGCCGAGGTAATCCGTCTGCTGACCCAAAAGGAGCCCGGCCATCATGACGCCTGAGTTGATTGCACTGCTGATGGGTGGCCTGCTGTTGCTGGGCCTATTCATGGGCCATCCCTTGGCTTTCGTTCTGGGTGGAACAGCCGTTATTGGTACGCTCATTGCCGGCAAACCCATGGTCTTGGGCATTGTCGTCAACCGCATCTATGGCGATGTTCTGGACAACTACACGCTGATCGCCATTCCCTTGTTCATCTTGATGGCCCGCTTTCTGTCCGACTCGGAAGTCACGGACAAGATGTTCGAGGCCTTGCGACTCTTGATGTCGCGGGTGCGCGGTGGCCTGGCACTTGCCGTTGTTTTTCTCTCCATTTTGCTGGCGGCGACCACCGGCATTATCGGCGCCTCTATCACCGTCACCGGCATGATGGCATTACGCCCCATGCTGAAATATGGCTATTGCCCCAAGCTGACCACCGGCGTGATCGCCGCCTCGGGGTGCCTGGGCATTTTGATCCCACCGTCCATCATGCTGATCCTGATGGCCAGCTACTCACCGCTGTCCATTGGCGAGCTGTTTGCAGGCGCCCTGATTCCAGGCGTGCTACTGGGTTTGCTCTATGCCGCCTGGGTCGTCTTTATTGCCTGGCGACACCCCGAACGAGCCCCGTCCGTCGAGCCGGAAGAACAGATCTCAAAACCGGCCCTGATCAAAATGTTGCTCCTGGAGGCCGTCCCACCTATTTTCCTGATTCTGGGTATTTTGGGCTCGATGCTAGCGGGTATTGCAACGGCCACAGAGGCATCAGCCATCGGGGTCTTGCTGTCTTTGCTGATCGTCATTTTCCGAGGCAAATTCCAGTGGCGCACCTTCTTTAATGCCCTGTATGAAACGGGTCGCACCTCGGCCATGATCCTGTTCATTGTGGTCGGTGCCACGGCGTTTACCGGAGTGTTCAACATTACGGGCGGACTGGGTGCGGTCCAGGACATCATGCGCGGCCTGGATATGGAGCCCTGGCTGCTGATCGTGGTGATGCTGCTGATTGTCTTTATCCTGGGCTGTTTCCTGGACTGGACGGGTATTGTGCTGCTGTCCTTCCCCATTCTGTTGCCCATCGTTCAGGAAATGGGAGTCAGCCTGCTGTGGTTTGTTGTTTTGGTTGCTGTTGTGTTGCAAACCTCATTCCTGACCCCTCCTTTTGGATACGCCCTGTTTTATCTGCGTGCCATTACCCCTCCCTCAGTCAAAACTACGGAAATTATTACGGGGGTTATTCCGTTTATTTTCCTGGTCATTCTCATGTGTATATTGATAGCCATTTTCCCCAATCTGGTCACATGGCTACCACACGTGCTGTACGGCAGTTAATACAACTAGGAGACACCATGAAGCCAACAAAAAAGATACTCACCGCACTGACCACGGCCGCTCTGCTCAGCATGACAGGCCTTAGCCAGGCAGCCCCTCAAAAATGGACAATGACCAGCACCTGGCCCGCCTCCATCGAATTAGTGGAGATGGACAAAAAGTGGGTCGAGCTTGCCAATAAGCTGGTCGGCGACGAGCTGAAAATTGAATTTTTTGAAGGCGGCTCTCTTGTCCCAACCGGTGAGGTCTTTAGCGCGGTAGAGTCCGGCACCATTCAGGCCGGTGCCGACTGGCCCGGCTATTGGGCAGGCCGTAACCCAGCCTTCTCCCCGCTGGCCACGCACTCGAGCTTGTTCAATGCCATTGACTATGCCAACTGGATCAAAGAATGGGGCGGTGCAGAGCTCTATAACGAGATTTACGGTAAATACGGCATGGTCTATCTGCCCTATGCCATTACCAATAATGAGTCGGGCTTTCGCACCAACACCCCCATTCGTAACCTGGAAGAGCTAAAAGGCAAGCGCCTGCGCTTATCCGGTCTGGAACAAGGTCAGGTGCTGGAGAAAATCGGTGGCACCCAGGTATCGATGGCCGGCCAGGAGCTGTATCAATCGCTGGAGCGCGGCGTGATTGACGGCGCCGAGTTCTCGACGCCCAACGTGGATGTCTCGGCGGGCCTGCATCAAGTCACCAAGCACTGGTCCACACCTGGCTGGCATCAATCTGCCTCTGTATTTGGCGTCATGATCAATAAAGCGGCCTGGGATGCCTTGAGCGACACCACCAAGGAAAAGCTGAAGATTGCCGCCGACGCAACCATGAT
The DNA here is from genome assembly GCF_050255915.1 of Alcaligenes sp. Lineage (NCBI taxonomy): Bacteria > Pseudomonadati > Pseudomonadota > Betaproteobacteria > Burkholderiales > Alcaligenaceae > Alcaligenes > Alcaligenes sp. The sequence goes on along the minus strand of NZ_JBFWIQ010000008.1, from coordinate 163,713 downwards.
GTGGTCCATTGCCTTTACCGAAAAACGAGCCACCGAAGGTTTGCGCACTTTCCAAAAAGCGGGTGTTCAAATCCACCGCATGGATGACGAAAGTCTGAAAACCATTCAGCAGGTAACCAACGAGGTCATGATTTCCGTGGCCTGCAGCAACCCCGATGCCGCCAAAGTCTATGCCAGCCAGATCGAATACCTGCAAGACTACAAAGACTGGCGCGAGACCTCCATGCCCTTTAATCTGGGACGCCCCATTGACGGCCCGGACCTGGAAAAAATCAAGGCCTGCATGAAGTAAGAGCCTGCTCGTTCATGAGTCAGAAAACGATAGTGGTTCGCCACTATCGTTTTTTAACTCGCCAGACCCCGCAACAATGAGACCGTCATGAGTTTGATCTCTTTACCCGGCAGCTTACTGATTGGTGGTGGTGTTCTAGAGCAACTACCCGATTTGCTGCGCTCGATGCACTGCCAGAAAGCGCTTCTCATTACCGACCCCACCATGGTCTCGTTAGGCCATCCACAGCGGGTCCAGACTTTGCTGGCCCAGCACAACATACACTGCGATATCTTTTCCGAGACTGTCCCCGAACCCACCGCCGCCTCGATTCAGGCCGGTGTCGTTCAAGCCAGCAGCGATACGTACGATGTCTTGATTGCCTTGGGCGGTGGCAGCCCGATTGATAGCGCCAAAGCTATTTCCGTTCTGAGCCGTCATGGCGGTACGATCCGAGACTACGCCGTTCCAGCCCACGTCACCCGCAAAGGGCTTGCTCTGATTGCCATCCCCACTACGGCCGGCACCGGCTCTGAGTTCACCCGTTTCACCATCATTACCGACGAACAAAACGACGAAAAGCTACTGTGCACTGGCCCGGCCTTTGTACCGGACGCAGCGCTGATCGACTATGAGTTGACTCTGACAGTCCCGCCGCGCACGACTGCCGACACCGGCATTGACGCCATGACACACGCTATCGAAGCGTATGTCAGTCGCAAGGCCAATGCCTACAGTGACAGCCAGGCCTTGGCGGCAATGAACCTGATCGGTCCCAACCTGGAGCGAGTCTACCAGGACGGTCAAAACCGTCCTGCCCGTGAAGCCATGATGCTTGGAGCGAGCCTGGCAGGTGTTGCCTTTTCTGCCGCTTCAGTGGCGCTGGTGCATGGTATGAGCCGCCCCATCGGCGCCTTCTTTCATGTTCCGCATGGTCTGTCCAATGCCATCCTACTACCGACGGTCACGGCCTTCTCCATCCCGGCAGCCCCTGAACGCTATGCACAATGTGCCCGAGCCTTAGGGTTCGCTGTACCTGAGGATAACGACACCCTGGCCAATCAAAAACTGCTGAGCACATTACATCAACTTAACCAGAACTTGCAGGTTCCCAGCCTACGTGCCCTCGGTATTGAGCAATCACATTTTGACTCTCTACGCCCAACCATGGCCCAACAAGCCCTGGCTTCAGGATCACCCAACAATAACCCCCGGCTTGCGTCTCAAGAAGAGATTGAGGCCCTGTATGCTCAACTCTGGACCTAAGCGGCCTTCAAGAACAGTCGTGTCTTGACCCACTCCTGCTCGTCGCAGCGAAAATAAAAAATAAACCCCAAATCAAAAAACGTGGGGTTCATCAGCAATCTGGATCGTGGTAAACACGATCGTTTTTTTTGTGCCCGCCAGTCAGGTTTGGCCTGCTTTGATCTCTACAAGACCTCCAGAAAAGCACGTAAAGCCTGGATTTCCTCGTCACTCAAGTTCAGCTCCCGGATCCGTTCAGACTTGCGCGGCACCAATGGACCGGTTTCTTTAGGGTCCGGGCCCATTGCCGCATCGTACATACGCAGCAGGCCGTCCAGACTAGGGAACAAACCATTGTGCATCCAGGGACCGGCCTTGGCGACATTACGCAAACTGGGAGTGCGGAACAAGCCCAGATCAGCGGGGTCTCGGCTCCACTCGAACCGCCCCAGATCCTGCAAACGACGTCCATAAAAAGACAGGCCAATATTGTGAAAACCGTTGTCCGTCAACATGGGGCCGTTATGACAGTTCATGCAACGCGCCTTGGTACGAAACAGATGCAGGCCGATCAGCTCCTGATCATTCAAAGCGGCCGTATCCCCGGCGATAAAGTCATCAAAGCGCGTTGCTGCCGGACGGAGGGTGACTACATAAGCGGCCAAGGCTCGGGCCAATCGCGCGGCGTCGATGGGATTGGATGAGGATGCGCCAAAGGCTTGTTGAAATGCCTGTCTATAGTCCTCTGACTCCTGCAAACGCGGCATCAAGTCACTCAAGGCATGGTTCATTTCCAGCGGATTTTCAATAGGGCCAACAACTTGCTCCTGCAAGGTGTTGGCACGGCCATCCCAGAACAAAGCTTTGGCAAACGGCGCAGCAAACAAGGGCGGAGTACGGCGCTTACCCATCAAGCCGTCCTCCCCGACGGCGGAGGCTTTGCCATCGGTAAAGGACTTGTCCGGCTGATGACAGGACGCACAAGAAATCTGCTTTTTGCGGGACAGTTGCTTATCAAAAAATAACCGGGCACCCAAGGAGACAATCTGTGTGTTCCTGGCATCCTCTGCCGCCTGGGGCTGGGCGCTGGAGCCCGGCCCCGGCACGGGCCCCCACTCTTGCCAGGGCTGCCCCGGATCAATAGTGGGCGCAGGCCATTGAGCGGGGACATTTTTATAGAGGATGCGTAGACACTCGGCCTCCAGCCTGTCCTTAGCTCCACAGGATTGCTCTGTTATCTCCGACGCGGAAGGCCCCGTAGTGAGCACAGGAGCAGAAGCTAAACCTGAGCCAAGCTTCTGGTCCGCTCCTGTCTCCACTCCCCCCGCCGCGCAAGCGGCTCCTGGCAGCACGGTTGCCAGTGCCACCATCAGCAAACTTGCGCCTGCTCGCCCCCCTTTTAATATCGATAGGAAGCGCGCAACCACAGCTCTCGTCCTGTGCGATAAAGGTTCGGGTTCAGCACCGAAGTCGGGGTCGAGACCACTACGGGCGCTTGCTTGTCCAGCACGTTCAGCACATCCAGCCCCAGGCCCAGACCTTTAAGCATGGCCGGCTCCCAATCCAGGCGCATATCCCAGGTCCAATAGGAACCGACCCGACCGGACTCATACTTTTCCAGTCCGTCGTTCCGACTCAGACCCACATAATGCACATCCATGCGCGCACTGTTCCAGTTGATCCGGTTGTTCATCTGCAAACCATAACGCGCCCACCTACCAGTCACACCGGCACTGACTCGCCAAGGCAGGTTGTAATCCCCCACTGGACGATCGCCCCGGCGTATCAGGTCACCGTTGTAATAGATGTTCTCCTCCTGTGCTTCGGCCTCGCCATCGTAGCCGTCAGCCAGCTTGTTATTGCGCTTGCTGTGCTGATAAGTCACATCCACACGCGCTGTCCACAGGCTCTCGCCCAAGGTCCAAGGGGCCGTGCTCATCAGACTCAAGGTAAAAGCATCCGTTTTGGACTTACCGTTGTTCGTGTAGGTGTAGCCTGTCTTGGCCAGCCCTTCGAGAGAGACTTGTTGACGGCCATAACGGCGTACATAGGCCAACTCGGCGGCCACCTTGCTTGATAACTGCTGCTGCAAGCGCAAGGCCCACTCGTCGTCATACGGTGTTCTCAGCCCATCTAGCTTGTAGGCCGTGTGCGACGGCCGGTCGACCGGCTTGCCCCCCGTCACCAACAAAGTGTGTAGTTGGCTCTTGCGCTCACGCATGGCGGTTCCAAGAATATCCATGCCGTAATAACGCGACCAGCCACCCGACAGGCGAGTTTCTCCTGTTCCCAGCACATCCCATTCCAGCAAGGTACGTGGCGCCAGATTGGTGTTGCCAAAGTAATTGTCTTTATCCATGCGCAAGCCCGTGGTCAGGGCCAGATTCTGCCAGGACAGGCGATCCGACACATAAACGGATGCATTGGTATAGCTGACTCCTACCTCTCCAGCACGGTAGTAGTTCAAGGTCTGGACCTTGCTAGCTTGCCCGCCGCTGTAATGACGTTTTTGCCCCCCATACGCATCCTGATGACGGACAAACTCTCCCTTGGTGTGGGCCAGCTCAAAACCCACATAAGGCGTATGTTCAATGGCCCCGGTCTGGAACGGCTTGAACTCCAGTCGAGACTTCAAGGTCAGGTTGCGCTGCTCGGTGGATTCCTGCCCAAACCCGCCGCTGATATAGGTGTAGTCTGGTCGGCCATTAGGCAAAAACACCATATTGACCATGTACTCCGTGCCGTCGGAATTACGGTAGCTGTTCATCTGGTCATAACCCAGTTGCACACGGCCTAGCCCCCACCCAAAGTCATGGTTCAGATCGAAACCCAGACCATAGGCTTTCTGTTGATGCTGCCACTGAACCCGATTGGCCAGGATGCCGGAATCCACCAGGTCCTCGCGCCGATCCGCGTACTTGAAGGTCAGGGCGGAGTCCGTGCTGGCACTCCAACGGGTATGAACTTTGGCGAACACATTATCGACACGGTCCTTGGAGTTCGTATTCACATCGATGAACGCCTTCTCGTGCAAGACGCGCATGGTGCGATCAATGCTGGACTCACGCCGGGACACATTGATCAAGGCAGCGGTGCTATCCGTAATGCCCACATCCAGCATGGCGGACGAAAAGCGCTTGGTCCAGGCAGGAGTGAAACCCGGTTCACCGGCCCCAAACTTTTTCTTTTGCTCTTCGGGCACAGTCTGCGACGTTAGCCCCGAAGAGTTGTAGCTGAAGTCCGCACGAAAGCTGTTATCCCCCTTGGGATCTCGCACCTTGGCATCGACCACGCCCCCGGTAAAGCGACCATACTCCACGGGAATGCTGCTATCGAGCACCGTTACGCTCTCCAGCATATGGGTATCCAGGTTGTAGGCCTGAGCATAGGCGGGCACGTTGCCCACCTGCAGGTTCAAATTACGGCTGGCCGGATCAATCTGATTGGTGGAGCTGATGCCATCAATCTGGAACTGATTCTGGAAGGGGCTGGCCCCATAAAAGCTGATATCTTCCAGCGCCAAAGAGCCACGATTTGCACTGGTTTTTGCGGCTTCGTTCTGACGAACAGCCGGGTTGTCGGCCAGAAGGCTGGACAGATCACGGTTACCCGCTGCGCGTTGATCCAGTTCTTCGCGGGAATAACGGCGCTCTCCGACGCGCTGCCCGTGGACACGGACGGGATCGAGCACGGACAAGCCTTTGGCAACAGGAGCCGTCACAATCGTATAACGCTGATCGCCCTGAGCTCTGGCCGCCAGTCCCCAAGGGGCCAGCAAGGTATCCAAAGCCTGCTCAACCGTCAGTTCGCCTTGCAAGGCTACAGCGCGCTTTTCCCGAACCTGCCCCGGTGAAAACGCGATCTCCACCTGGGCTTGACGGCCAATCTGCAAGAGTGCATCGGCCAAAGGCTGAGACGCCATATCCAGCACGATCGGCCCGGCCGCGTGCGCCTGCATGGGCTGCATCAGCAGCAAGACACTGGCCATCAAGATAGCCACTTGCCCCTGCTTAAAGCGCGAGCCTTGGGAAGAAGAAAAAGAGTCGGTTGCCACGCCGGAACGAACATGCCTGCGCATGGCAAAAAGAGGCGGCGTGTCCTGCAAAGCGCACTTCATGATGGAGCATCCTATGTAAACAACTACCCTCAGGACGCTGTGCTACCCCTCTTTCCTCACCCCTGATGACCATCGTATTTTTTTATTGATAATAATTATCATTAGTAAATAACTATAAGCCCCGGCAACTCCCTGATTTGTAAGCCTTGCCCCACGGTCAGCAAGTTCAGGGCGGCGGCTGGCCGAGCCGCTTGCACCACACCGGACACCCGCGTTGCCTCCGCCTTCTCGCTACCCATCCAGATCACGCGATGCGTGTGCTGTCCCAACTGACGGGCCGCTTCCCGCAGGCTGACATCATCAAAACTCAGTAAACCATTCGTCCAGGCCGGGACCGCTTCCGCGTGTGTGGAAGCCGTAGACTGGGCCAATTGCGCCTGCAATTGCCCGTGCGCCACCGTGGCCCTGTCTCCCGGCAGCAAGATCACCGGCTGCGACGTATCGCAAGACTGGCACTGCACCTGCACGGTATGTTCATACACTGCCACAGTACTGACCTGATCGTTAAAGCTGACCTCGTAGCGCGTCCCCAAGGCCGTCGCCTGCGCCAGGCCGGTTTGCACAGTGAACGGACCGGTCTGAGCCGTGGCAGGCACCACCTGAAAGAAGGCGCGCCCCGACTCCACGCTGACCTGCCGTTGGCCATGTTCAAAATTCAGACGCACACGGGTCTGCGCGTCCAGAATCGCCACCGAGCCATCAGGCAGACTTAATTGGGTGATCTCTACCCCACTGTTAATCAAACCTTGCTGCTCAAACATCTGCCAGGCGTAAAAAGACGCCCCCATCAAGACACAGGCACTGGCCAGCGTTTTGACACGGGATTTTCGCTTTTTACGGGCAATGGGCAGCACCGACACCTGATCCAGTCGCCGCCAACTGGCCGCCAAGGCATCATAGGTTTGAGCATGTAAAGGATCAGCCCCATACCAGGCATCGAACTGAGCCAGGGTGTCCGGCTCTAGCTTGGCACCTTCTTTGCGCACCACCCAGCGAGCGGCATCTTCGTCTACACGGCTCCAGGCCGAATCTGGCTGCGCGTTCATTCTGCGCAATTAAAGACTTGATGCGCCACCAGCAAAATACGCATCATGTGTTTTTCAATGGTGCTCTCGGACACCGACAACTTCTGGGCGATCTGCGCGTAGCTCATCTCTTCACAGCGATGCATCATAAAAATACGTACGCTGCGCTGGGACTGAGCCATCAGGGCCTGCTCCAGACGTTGCAAGGTTTCCTTGGCCTGCACTTCTTCGTACGTATCCGGCGCATGGTGATGGGCGACACTCAAGGCGTAGCCATCGAACGCAGCCTGCTCGCGTGTTTGACGCCGATACCAATCCGCCGCGATATTGGCGGCAACTTTGAACACATAGGCTCTGTGGTTGTCCGCCGTAACCTGCTTCCCCTTCTCCAACAAACGCAGCCACGTGTCATGTGCGCAGTCTTGCGCCAGTTCAGAACAATGCGTACGCCTGCGCAAATAACGGATCAAATCCGGGTAATGGGTCAGGAACGCCGCCGTCAGCTTGGACATAGAAAGACAATCAGATAAACATATAATTAATAATCATTCTCATTATTATATACACGCCCAGCACCTTGTTTGCTACTACCTGCCATTAATACGCTGACTAATGGTTGCCGTCGCCTGGATGCCTTCCCCTGTCTGCAGGCATAAAAAAAGCGCAGCGTGTCTATACGCTGCGCCTGCCAAAAACCCAAGTTTGAGTGCTTAGGCTTTCTTCAAGTACATGGCCTTTAACAAATAGCTAATGCCATCAATCTTGCAATCGACTTCGTGGTCACCCTGAACCAGACGGATGCCTTTGGCCTTGGCCCCCTTTTTCAAGGTATTGGAACCTTTCACCTTCAGGTCTCGGATCAGAATCACATCGTCGCCAGCGGCCAGCACATTGCCGTTGCTGTCTTTAACGATCAGCTCATCACCATCAGTTTCAGACTCCAAGGCCGGGTCTGCGTCTTGCCATTCATAGCCACAATCGGCACATACCCATTGCTCGGTGTCATGGTAGGTATTTTCCAAGGTGCACTGAGGACAGGGAAGCGGTGTGCTCATATTTTTTTCCTGTAAAAAACTGGGTGCTGCTGCACCAGAAGTGCGGCCAGTTTAGCCCTTTGCATCAGGAAGGCCAAAAACGCTGAGCCCCAATACAGCCAGACCGTACCTTTCACGGGCACCTGCCTGCGTATTGCGAAACGGTTGTCTGCACAAACTCGAACCTGTTGAGCATCACACTAACAAGGCAACAATCTGTTCAAGCACCAATCCCATACCGCCTGGGCCGACTGTCTGACCGGGGCTGAGCGCCTGCGCACCAGATAGAAGTCCGGTCCCAAAATCCCTGCCTGCGCCACCTGCACCAAGCGCCCAGCGGCCAGATCCGTTGCCACAAAAGCCTTGCAGGCCAAAGCCACGCCTTGGCCTGCCATAGCAGCATCCAATGCCAGCGTTGTCTGGTTGAATACCGCGCCCGGCAACTTGCCGCCGGCTTTCAAGAAGGTAGCCCAATGCCCTTGAGCGTCATGCAATAAAGGCAAGGCACGCAGTTGTTCACTGGACAAAGGAAGCGTCATATTCCCCACCAAACGGGGGCTGGCCACGGCCACGACATCCTGACGAAACAACAACTGGGCCTCCAGGTCCGCCGCAAAAGGCGGGCGAGTCAGGCGTACTGCAATGTCAACCTGATCGCGCTCAAAATCCGACAAGGCCTCCGTTGCCACGGTACGCAGCTCCACATCGGGCAAGGCCGCCTGCAAATCCCCCAAGCGAGGAATCAGTAATTTGGCAGCCACCGTAGGTGTGACGCTGATCGTGACCATATCCGGGCGCACCAGCAAACGCCCGGTTGCATCGGCCAAAGTATCAAAAGCACGAGTCACCTCGGCCAGATAGGCCGCACCCGGCAAAGTCAGTTGCAAACCACGCGGATGACGTTGAAACAGCGCAAGGCCCAAATGCTCTTCCAAGGCCCGGACTTGCTGGGCAACAGCCCCTTGCGTCACCCCCAGCTCATCCGCGGCGGCACGGAAACTCAAACGACGACCAGACACTTCAAAAGCACGCAAGGCATTGAGCGGAGGCAAGGAACGGCGAGATTTCATCATTTTTTAACAGTAGTTTTTCTACACCCTTGAAGGCTTATTTATCGCATGATTTTTCTAATGCAGGCTGAAATAATAGTATCAATCTCAATACAAGGAGGATTTCATGACTGTAGAAAAAGTAGCACTTATTAGCGCAGGCGGCTCGGGTATGGGTGCCGCAGCGGCCCGCAAACTGGCCCAAGATGGCTACCACGTCGCCATCCTGTCCTCGTCCGGCAAGGGCGAGGCTTTGGCCAAGGAGTTGGGCGGCATCGGTCTGACCGGATCGAATCAATCCAACGAGGACTTGCAGCGGCTGGTTGACCTGACCATGCAACGCTGGGGACGTATCGACGCCCTGGTCAGCTCCGCCGGACACGGCCCGCGTGGCCCGGTTCTGGAGATCAGCGACGAAGACTGGCACAAAGGCATGGACGTCTACTTTCTGAATGCCGTGCGTCCAGCGCGACTGGTGGCACCCATCATGGCCGCGCAAGGTGGTGGGGCTATTGTGAATATTTCTACAGCCTGGGCGTTTGAGCCTGCGGAGATGTTCCCCACGTCGGCGGTATTTCGCGCCGGACTGGCCAGCTTCACCAAGATTTTTGCAGACAGCTATGCCGACAAGAATGTACGCATGAACAACGTGCTGCCCGGCTGGATTGATAGCCTGCCCGCCACGGAAGAGCGACGAGAAAGCGTACCCATGGGACGCTATGGCAAAGCCGAGGAAATTGCGGCGACAATTGCGTTTTTGTTATCGGATGGCGCTGGGTATATTACCGGCCAGAACATCAAGGTGGATGGTGGACTGACTCGGTCGGTGTGAACTAACTAAATCTGCTTAGGCTGCGGTGTTCACGCTAAACAAGGGGGGGTTGTTAACGCGCTTGCCCGTGCCACGGAACAAGCTTGGTCTGTAAACGACGCAAGCCAACTTCAAGCACAAACGCCACCAAGGCAATAAGCAGAATCCCCGCCATCACCACATCAGTTGCCAGAAACTGCCCTGCTGACTGAACCATGAATCCCAGCCCACGCGTGGCAGCCACCAGCTCCGAAGCCACAAGGGTTGACCACCCTACTCCCAGCCCAATGCGCAAGCCTGTCAAAATATCAGGCAAGGCACTGGGGATGATGATGTAACGCAGCAGCTGAGCACACGTCGCCCCCAGAGATTGAGCCGCCCGCAATTTCACCGGATCCACATTACGCACCCCGCCCGCCGTCGCAATCGTAATCGGCGCGAAGATCGCCAGATAAATCAGCAGCACTTTGGACAACTCGCCAATCCCAAACCAGATCACGATCAAAGGCAAATACGCCAGCGGAGGAATCGGGCGATAGAACTCAATCAAAGGATCCAGAATGCCTTGAGCAATACGATTACGGCCAATCGCAATACCCGTAGGAATCGCCAACAGAACAGCCGCAATCAATGCCAAGCCGATCCGCCACAAACTGGCTGCCAAATGCTGCTGCACCGTGGCATCCATATAGCCCACCGAGAACAAACGGACAACACGACTCAGCACAGCCTGGGGTGACGGTAGGAACAGCGGGTCCACATAGCCCCACTCGGTAACGGCCCACCACAAGAACAGCACCCCACTTAAAGTGAGCAAACTGATCACAGCAATAGAGAGTTGCCGAGGCTTAGTGGACGCTGATTGATGAGGCTTGGACTCGCCACCCACGCTTAAAGACGAAGCACCCGATAAACCAGCCATATCGCCTGCTTGCAGAACCTCGCCAGCGGCAGAGGATTTCATGAACAATCTCCTAAACTCAGGACGAAGCAGCAACAGGATGCGCCGAGAACACATGCTCCAGCACACGCTCTCGCGCCGCGATGAACTCCGGAGAGGACTTCACCTGACGCACCGGCTGCTCATCGGTATAACGCCGACCAAAACCCAACGCCAAACGCTCCACCACATGCCCAGGCGTACCACCCAAAATGATCAGGTCGGTAGCCAAAAACACGGCCTCTTCAATATCGTGAGTAATCAGAAAAACAGGCTTGGCGCTACGCTGCCAGACACTCAGCAAAAGCGTCTGAGCCTGCTCTCGGGTAAAGGCATCCAGCGCCCCAAAAGGCTCATCCAGCAAGAGCACACGCGGGTCAGCCGCTAGAGCACGAGCAATCCCCACCCGCTGCTTCTGAGCACCAGACAATTGCCAGATACGGCGCTGCTCCAAGCCCTCCAGCCCCACCAAAGCCAATTGATGACGCGCCACAGCCTGACGCTGCTCCCTGGATTCACCACGCAACGTCAAACCAAAAGCCACGTTCTCCAGGACCGTCTGCCAAGGCAACAAGGCATCATCCTGAAACACCACGCCGCGATCAGCTCCAGGGCCGTGCACGGGTTCGCCATTCAAGGTAATCGTTCCAGCGCTAGGCAAGGTGAAGCCAGCAATCAGGTTCAACAAAGTAGTCTTGCCGCTACCCGAAGGCCCCAGCACCACCACCAACTGCCCCGGCCCCAATTGCAGCGATACGTCTCGCAGCGCCAGGTGATCAGCACCGGGGTAACGTGCGCTGACGTGATTCAGTGTTAACTGCGCCATCAGAATTACTTGGCCTGCGAGGCAGCCGCCTCGACATATTTGCTGGTGGTGTAACCCGCGTAATCAGGCAAGACCTCGTCGATACGGCCCTGCTCTTTCAGGAGGGCAGAGGTATCGGCCAAGGCCTTGGCGGTAGGCTGACCCAGAGTCTTGATCTGATCAACAGCAGATAAAAAGCCGCTGCCTGCCAGGACATTGGGGATTTCTTGAGGCGTCGCGCCAGTCAAGCGGGACAGCTTGCTGATGTTGTCGACATTGGCAACCCAGGCGGCGGGATCACATGTGTAGCTCTCTTAGGAAGCCAAAGTGACACGAGCAAAAGCCGACACAATATCGGATGTTTTTCCGCAAAATCCTTGCGCACCAACCAGACATCAAACGTTGGCGCGCCCAACTTGGCCAGCTCCCCAGAACTGATCAGCACCTTGCCGCTTTCCTTGGCCTTACTCAAGGCCGGGTCCCATGTATAAGCACCATCAATATCACCACGAGCCCAGGCCGCTACGATATTGGCCGGAGTCAGATTGATGATATTGACCTGCTTGGGGTCGATCTTCCAATGCTTGAGCGCAGCCAGCAGACTGTAATGACTGGTCGACACAAAAGGCGTGGCAATCGTCTTGCGAACGAGATCTTGCGGAGCCTGGATACCCGAACCGTTACGCACAACCAGCTCTTCGCTGGTGCCCAGTTCGGCAGCGATCAGAAAAGTCTCGATAGGTAATTTACGGCTGGTCGCAGCGGCCAAGGGGCTGGAGCCTAAATAGGCAATCTGCACATCGCCCGAAGCGACGGCATTGATGACTTCAGCACCACCATCAAACTTGCGCCAATCGATTTTCGCGCCGGTTTCTTTTTCATAAACACCGTCTGCCTGAGGCACGTTCGACGGAGTGGGAATGGTCTGATAAGCGACCGTCAGGCTGGTGGCCTGGGCTGTCAAAGATACGACGCTGGCCGCCAAGGCCAGGCCCAGATGCTGCAGAGTTCTCGTCAACGACATGGAGCATTCCTCGATTATTTTTGCGGCCGGATAAGCCGTGAGGTCGAGGAATCAGGATAGACAAAGCGAGGCGACGGGCAAAAGAACGATTTCGCTTATTGTTAGTGCGCGAATTTATGAGGTGTGAAGGTGAGCGGGCGATAAACCTGCTTACAAGCGGCTAATTCAGCTCCAATAGGCTTTGCCCCCACACGAGCGGGAACAAGGCTAAAGCAATGCCCATCATCCAGTCGCTAGTGTGCCTTTGAGTGCCCACGAACAAGCAGGAAGAACAAAACACAAACCAGCACCAATAGTGCAAAGAAAGCCAGACCAATGCTGAAGTTTTCCGTCCCAAAGTCACGCAGCATAGTTACTGCATCCAAGGCGGTATACAGGCCGAAAGCCAAGGTTGGGACAAACAGGACCGTCGCCAGCGTTTTGATAAATTTGCGGGATCGTATTGCCAGTAGCACAGCAAAAACAATAGTCGCCACAAACAGGACAGGAATTCCAACAACCAGGGTAAGCAGCCCATCGGAGGCCAAAGCCGGGACAGGTACGAACAGCGCAAAGGCTCCTGCACATTTGAATAAATTCATCGGCCTAACCTTCAGTTAAACAAAAGGCACTGCGGACTATTGAAATGCTGCAGTCTTTGATGAGCCTGAACCATCCTGAACACTTGACTCAGGCCAATCGCCAATATCATACCGACATGCTGAATGCTGGATGGTAAGTGACTGTACCTACCGGCAAAGCTTGCCCGAAAGACATTGCCATGAAGTATTCAGGAGGTACACCCGGCAACACAAGCGTGGCTTCCGGCTTGAAGCCGAATCGTTGATAATAGGATGGATCGCCAAGCACAACGCAGCCCGATGCGCCCTGCTCAGAAAGCCTAGCCAAGGTCTCCCGCATCAACTGCGATCCAATACCACGCCCCTGGCGCTTTGGGGTAACAGAAATGGGGCCAATCCCAAACCATCCTGAAGCGCGATCGAATATGGAAACCGGTGACACAGCGACATGCCCAATAATGGAGCCATCCTGCTCTGCAACCAGGGAAACGCTTAGTGCCCCCACATCGCGCAAGGCGGCAAGGATAACCTGTTCGTTGTGGCTCGTATGAGGCGCGCCACGAAACGCGGCCTCTGTTACGGCCTCGATGTCAGCAAGATCAGCTAGGGTCTCGGACCGGATGATGAGTTTTGTCATGAGCCCAGTATAAGTAAACACCGACGGCTTTCCAGCATCCCGAAAAACAATAAAAACGGCCCAGATCCGTGGATGTGAAGGCCGTGAGCGCCAAAGTGGGTATGACGCAAGAGCAGTTTGCGGCGCGGTTCGGATTTTCAACAGCCACTCTGCAGCATTGGGAACACGGCGACAGGACGCCACGCGCTCCGGCACTGGTGCTTTTGAACGTGATCGAGCGTAATCCTGATACAGTGATCGATGCGCTTGAGTGACAGCATCTTGGCCTCAATCTCCGGGGGAAGTCTATCTGCGAGCAAAAAATGTCGTTATGAGTAAGAAAGCTGTAGCAGGCTAGCCTTGCTAACTGGTACCCAAGAGTGCCAGACAACTCGCAATGTGTTACAAAATACAGATCCGAGTAAGAGTCTTGCTTTAATCCTCTTGGGATCGGAGACGCGGAGCACCAGTTTGGTGATAGGTTCACTGGGCTTAGGTATTCCTGAAGCGAATGTAAAAGCATCCGGAGTTCATATGCATACCTATCCGCCTCCAACTGATGCACTCAGTCAATGGCTCGACTCAAACGGTACTGTTAAGGGTCGCTATGGACATCTTCTTCTAGAGCAGAGGGTTACTGCTGGAAAAGCGTTAGTAGATGCATTACGACCTTATTTTGAGTCGGCTCACCTAGATGCGCGAAGTTACTTCCATGAACAAATAGGTATATCCCTTCATCCTGACTCTGAAGGGCATCACGCAGAGATCGAATATCCTAAGTGTCTACCCTCGACAGCCCGTCGAGGCTTATTTGGTGAGGTCATGGCGGGTTTGATCACTGAGGGATACAAGCACGAGTTTGTCGGTTCTCATGACTGGAAAGTACCAGTCTTTCTTTTTCGTGCACATGAGGCCGCTGAACAGTATCTATGGACATTGCGCTTCGAGCCCGACCGAAAACGTCAAATATTCGGTAGGCTTGGCAGTGATTTTATTGGCATTGCACTTAATCCAGAGAACGAAGTCATTCGAGTCATTGTTGGAGAAGCAAAGTGGCGTGCAAAACTGAGCCAATCTGTCGTGGATGCGCTGCTGAATGGGCCCAAACAAAAAAATTCTGAGACAGAGGAAAGCGTTCATAACGGCCGCGGCATCTGGTTCGAGCTGAACCGAGATACGCCTATACCGCATGGTCTAAGGCAACTCCAGAGAATCCTTGAGGCGACCGACCCCGGTGGCTATTCCTCCACTATTATCTCAATTGATAGGGCAGTTCTCGGGAAAGGACCCCAGCCCGCTCGGACAAATATGGTCTTAATCATCGGTAACGGTTCGAGCAAACGAGAAGAGCTAACTTGTCTGGTTCCTTCCGAAGCGCTTCCCTCCGAATACACTGCCTCGCATGATCTGCAGGTTGCAGAAGTTGTTCTTCAAGACGGCGAACTTCTTATCGACGAACTCTACTCTTCGCTTTGGCAGAACAACTAATGGCAACAGGTAATCAGGATCGATTGGCCGCAGCCGAGCAGACCCGTAGAGAGCTAGCACTAGAAAACCAACTCAGTCGGCCGCAAGCGAAAGCCTATGTTCGTTGCCTTCAAACCACATGGCAGGTTCCGGTCATTGAGTGGGGCGACAAGGACTCGGCCCGGCAATTGAACGATGCCCGCCGTCTGCTTCAAGCTGGTCATATCTTCCGTTCAATAGAAGGTCCGGCATCGACACGCGCACTCGAATGCTTTCGGCGGACTGGCGAAGTTCTGGAATGGCTCTCACGAGCATACGACGACATCCGAACGATTATTCCTATTGAGTTGCTCGCTGCAGGCGCCTACCAGCTTGGAGGATTGCCTGCCATGGCTGCAGGATTAATTGCGCAGGCACAGTTGGAGCACACGGGAGTAGAACTGTATGCTGCATTCCTTCGAGCTGATTTTGATCATGTCATCCTGAAATCAACTGAATTCTGGAATGAGCATCCAGACTTGACCTCGATCGACGCCACCGCCACATTCGTGCAACACCAAGCGAATGCCGAGCAAGACGGGGTTGGTGCTTGGTTGTTTACCATTGAACTCGTGAGAACACTGGGGTTAACAGCCGACTCATTACGCCGAGGAGATGATAACCGCCTCGGCATTGCCCTCAAAAAATTGCGTGCGCTCGATACGATGGCTACCCGGTCGTTTAGTGATGATGCAGCATTGGTCATTTCAATTGTTCGGGAAGTTGCCGAGGGATTCTCTAGATCGACGATCTATCGACCTCTACGGGCGCTCGCTGAGACTCGGCCGCAAAACATTAAAAAACTACTCTCCTACGCAAGAGATCAATACAGCCGTGGCCGGGGCATTCTATGGTCATCACAGTTACATGGTTTGGAGCGGCTTCTAACAGGAAGCTCTTTCGCGTTATGCACGCCAACAGGGTCGGGAAAAACGCTGGTAGCAAACATTGCTCTAATAAAGGAGCTGTTGTTAAGCGCGGATGAAGAGCTAATAGCGCCGCTTGCGCTTTACCTGGTTCCTTCGCGCGCGCTTGCTGGTGAGGTAGAGAGCAAACTTAATTCAGAACTTGGCAAGGAAATAACGATTACCGGCCTATATGGTGGTGCAGACTGGGGCATTACCGACAATTGGCTTTTGTCTGATAAGCCAGTTACCTTGATTGCAACAGTGGAAAAAGCTGACGCACTGCTGCGGTATCTGGGGCCCCTCCTTCTTGCACGTCTCAAACTACTTGTAATTGATGAAGCCCACCAAGTCGTGCCAACCGGCAATGAAGTTAAACTGGTCAGCTTTTCTGATCATGCTAATCGCTCCATCAGGCTAGAGAGTCTGATTTCAAGGATACTTTCATATCGGCCAGATGTGGTTCGCATTGCGCTGACAGCAGTAGCGGGTGGCGCATCGGGCCCAGTGGCAAGATGGATTGAGGGACGTCCTGACGCGCAGGCGGTTGGTACTCGCTATCGGAGTACGAGGCAACTTATTGGCGTACTTGAAACCGTCCCTAACGGTCAAGGCCGAATATTGCTCGACCTCATGAACGGTCTTCCGCTCTACCTTAGAGGCGAAGAGGATCCGGTCTATTTACCCCTCCGCATCGGAGCAATGCCAGACTTGCCGGCCACCTGGCGCAATAGCCTTAACCGTTTCAATTGCCTGAATGTACTATGGACCGCATTGCATCTTGCAGAAGAGGATCAGCGCATTCTCATCTCAGTGATGCAGGAGCCGGAGAAAACCATGCGCTGGTTCAAGGAGGCGCTCGGACATAAGGATTGGCAAGACACCATCAAGTTTTCACCCCCAGATGGATCTCTACGTGCTCAATTTGATGAAGCGCGTGCAGCATGCATCGACTATTGTGGGCCGGATTCCTTTGAGCTTTTTCTTCTTAACCATGGCATTGCTACGAGCCATGGGCAGATGCCCCAGCGATTGCGTCGCCTTATGGTTGAGATGATTGAAAAGAAAATATGCCCGATCACCGTGGCGACTGCCACATTGACTGAAGGCGTAAACCTGCCATTTGACTTGATTTTTCTTACTTCATTAAAACGGCGGGGCTGGGATCCAGTCAATGAAGAACAGGAAGTGACACCGATCAGCACCTCCGAATTTAGAAACCTCGCTGGACGGGCCGGAAGACCAGGTACCGCTCGGGGCATCGAAGGCATGACGCTTATAGCCTTACCTAAGCATATTTCCACCACGGCGGAGGGTCAGCGCGCCACCCAGACTCGACAAAAAGAACAGTTGGCCAACGATTACGAAAACTTGAGAGCCTTTCTCTTAATTGAAGAGCAAGAACACGATACTGTTTCGAGCCCTATCGCAACGCTGTTGCAGGGCATTTGGAAGAAAGCCTCGAATCTACTCCGCATTGAGCCAGACGCCTTTTTCACTTGGCTAGAGATGACTGCGCCAATCGAAATCAGCAGCAATGCGGGCGCAGGAGCTAATGATGATCTTTCTCGACTCGCGGATGCCATGGACGAGCTTGATGGCCTGTTACTGAGTTCGCTCGAAGAGATTGCAAAAATCGAGGACGAGGAGATGGTTCGTTCTAGTGTCGAGCAGCATTTGACGCAGCTATGGCGTGCTACCTTTTCAGCGGTAGCTGCCCAACAAGAGGCATGGTTGGAGCATGCTTTTATTCGGCGTGGCGCTGGAATTATTGAACATATTTATGTTGATCCAGGAGAGCGACGTCGGCTTTACCACTACGGTTTTTCTCCTGTTGTTGGACGCAGGTTCGAAGCAGTCGCAGAGAAAATACGCGAGACACTTGCTGAGGCTACGGAATACGGTAAAGCGGATGCTACCACTCGCATTGACTTATTCCAAGATATTGGCGAATTGCTTGTCGAAGAACGTGGATTTGGCTTTAGGGTACGACGCACAACTAGTGATGAAGTACTTTTAGAACGTTGGATTGACGTATTAGGGTGGTGGCTAAATGAACCCAATGTCGGCGGACCGGAGCCAGAAAGCTTGCGCGCATGGCAGCGGTTTGTAACGGATAACCTTGAGTTTCGCCTAGGTACAGCTATTGGGGCGATCGTCGCCCGGGCGTGGGCGGAAGGAACAGAGAACACCTTTGCAGTGCCTAGTCTTTCCGAGTGGAAGCAAACGACCGGCCTGCCTTGGTTTGGCTTTTGGGCGAGAGAACTGCTGCGTTGGGGTACGCACGACCCATTTGTAGCATTTTGTCTATCTCAGGGTCTTGCTCAAACTCGCGAAATCGCGACAACCCGCCGCAAAGAATATGACGAGTGGTTATCTGGAGAACTTGGCGATGTCACGAGTGAAGATCTTATCGATCCACAGTGGTTCCTTCGCTGGCAAAGGAGTCTTCCCAGAGCTGAGCGTACCGCTACCACAACACCTAAAGTCAAAGTAGATCTGACAGGCACGAATGGGGCACGAGGTCGGTACGCTGTTATTCCAATCGCCCGTGAAGGCAGTATCGCGTGGCTTGATCCCGCCGGTTTTGAGTTAGCGGTTTCAAATGGCAATCATCGACTTAGCTCTCGTGCCGTGCGAAGCGATTATGAGCTCAAAATGAGCGGAGAAATCCCGACGGTGACTCGTCTTTTTCGGCCCACCTGACGGGTGAAGAGAGTTCTTCTTGGTGGTTATATCTGTGCGTAATTTTGAAGACATACATTTAGACTGTTACCTATCCATTTTGCGACAGCCCCAGTGCGTCTCCCGGCTAAGCCAGACCGAGCTGCTCCAGGTTCGCTATTCGCTTATCCCGTTCGAGAATGGTTTTACCCAGCCGTGTACATCCCTGGCTCCTGCCGCGTACCTTGCATTTTCCTAACCCCGAGGTCACTGGCTGTTGAAAGAGGGGCAGCCTTGCTTTCCTCCTAGTGTTTCACACCCGACTTGGCCGTCAAGGGCGGCGCGCACAGGTGCGCTTGCAGCCAGTGGCCGTCTTTGACCCTGTGACGGCTATCGCTGCGGCGTGACCTCTTCGGTTCCAGGAAATTCCGCCTGAGTTCTGAATCGGAGGCAATTATGACGCAATATTATCTCTTCCTTGAATCGTTGAATACGGGTGCTTTGCTGGTGCGCGAGGCCGATAGCGCGGTGCGTACGGCCAGCCGAAAAGAAATTCTTTCCGTGGTGCGTGAGCTGGTCAATGTTGATGAGGTGCATGGACAGACGCTGGACAACTCGGCGACAGCGCGCGATTTTCTGCGGATGAGGTTGAACAGTTCACGGTAGCACGAAGTATGCGGACTGATTCTGCTCGATAGCCAGGTTGGAGCATTACGCTACACTGCATGTGCAGACCTATAGGGAATCGGTTGATGCCGTGACGCTGATTCCGCACATGCTGGAAGCCTTCATGACGGGGGATCGGGGGTTTAAGAGAGGGAGCGGAGGTAAGGTTACGCCACCAGAACCAAGCTGACGATATATACAGCAACTACGTTTATCATCCCTCGAGGGTGCAGCCGAACACAGCGCATTCTTCGTTCTGAATAGGTAACGATGAAGAAGACTATGCCGAAGTTAGGAGGAGCGACTTTCTATACTTGACCGAGTGATGGGCTACGATGTGGCGTGCTCGGGGACGTGTTCAACTCAAGACCAATGATGCATTCTGAGGCTATGAAAGACATCAGGAGATCACCGCGCCAATGAATTATCAAGCTTGCAGCCAGGGTCTGGGAGAAATCGTCATACGGGATGCTTCGCCAGCTTTTCATCACATCCGAGATGTGATGAAAATCACGGCCTCGGCAGGGCGACACTCTATAGAAGAATTACTGATGCTAATTTCCGCAACCTGTCTGGCCGGGCGGGCGAGCACGTGGATGGAAACCTTCTGATCTTCAAGAGTGAGTAGAAGATCCCTAACGGCACACAGCCAAGATTTAATTATGTTTCCGCGCACACACTTTCGCCATCTCATTGAGTCGAGTGCTGTGGAATTGAAGGATCATTGAGAGTGTTTCCTGGCTCTGTCAGCCTGGGTAGGTGGGACTGTCGATGCCCGTCGCTCCTCGGGATACATGGCAATAACGGCTCTTTCCGAGAAACCACATCGTTGATGGGTAGAGGCAAGAGCCCGCCGAAAGGGACTCCATCGGACTGTGGAAGAGTCCCGCGTAGCTTTTATACAAACTTCGGATTTGGGACAGGAGCGGGACACATAGCGTCTGGTAGGTAGGGAGTGCGCAAGAAAAAAAAGCTTAAATCTTTTGACCTAAGCGCTTAATTTTCCTACTGAATTCTTGGTGGCGCATCCCTGATTGGAACAGGGGACCTGCGGATTATGATTCGGCTTGATAGCAAGGCCTTGATGATGCTTTGTCTTTTCTATCAAATGGTTAGCCAATTCGATCACTGCTAAGCATATGCTATGTTTTGCTATGCGGTTGACACTTTGTGGACACTGGCTCGCTACTTGGAAGGCAGGAACTAGCACAGCTGTGCTCCAGGCAAATCAATAAAGCTATGATGTCGATAAAAGGCTGGGACTGCATCGTTTTTGCCATCCAGCATAATGAAAAAAACCTCGTCCTGGGCGTACAATACGAACCGCTAATACAGTTAGCTAGAACGTTAATTTTTCGCCAGCACTAACAAAAAAATATTCTATAACATTACTATTGCACCGCAGAACTAGCCTGAACATCATAGGTGCTTAAGGATAATTTCGAATACAGACGATGATTGAGTAAAACCTGCATAATTACTTTCATCGTATCTGCAGTAGCTACTATTTTTCCATCTGGATCGAATTCTATTTGCCATCCCTCTTCATTATTTGCCTCACGCAACCTATCCATATAACCACGGTTAGCATAATTCGCCCTCTGTTGAATTACTGCCATGCGTCGAAGCTGCATAACATTTGTACCCACATAGTCAATTACAGGCTGAATATTAACAAAACATCCTGAAAAAGCAGCATCACTCTGCAATGACGAGAAAGAATTCAAGTACTCAACCCTGTAGTTCATCAAGCGCTCAAAAGAAGATTTATTTATAATAAAAACCTCATTATCAATAACAAAAAAATCAAAACTTTTAGCAATAGTAAAACTTCGATCCTCAACCAATTCTAGGCGATTTGCACGCATAACAACATTTATAAGCTGTTTGGATTTTCTTGTCTTCCAAGCATCAGTGACCCGCCTGACAAAATAAATTACACGTGTACCAATACGCAATCTAACCAAATAACCATCAATACCCTGGAAGGCACGCCCCCCCTTAATACGATGCTCCTCCGCAGGTGCATCAACCAACGACTTCAAATCCCCAAATGAAGTTTCATCAGTGCCGACATGCAAACAACTCACCTCATTATTCTGCGCAACAAGACAGTAATCTTCAACCTCAGTTCGTCCCTGTAACACAGCTCGGATGATGGTTTTCAGCTCATTTTCAAGATTCTCTGTAATATCTATGGAATTTACTGCATACCCCCCACTTTGTTTTTTTTTGAAAACCCATAGAGACAACACACCACTGTCAATATCAAATCCCCTGCAATCAGCTAGCGCTTGTTCTTTCGTCATTGTTCTTTTCCTTAGAAAGGACATAGATGCCTTGCACCAAGCAGGATCTAAGCTTTTGTTTTGGTACAACGAGATCTCGCGAGAGTGCCCTAAGACTGCGTTTGTTCCCTTCAATATCTGCTTGAATTTCATATAGCTGCCAGCCTACCGCTAACAAAAGAGGGTTCATTAATATCTGACCTGATCTATAGATTATAAGAAACAGCCATACAAGAAAAAGCCCAAACCCAATAACTTTCCCTGTATTACCAAGCTCAACCCCCATAAAAGAAACAATATATGGAAATACATAATTAATTAAATCATTAGGGACCGCCTTACTTGCCTCAACAGTCATTTCTGTAGATCCGTGAAGATTTTTTAGGACAAACAGAAAAAAAACTAAACTTAAAAAGCAAATTATTAATAACGTGGTCGCAAGAGCTGTATTTTCTAGCTTCGGAAATTCACAACCGATCCAAAACCTTAAATCCCCACACAACGGTCGCTCCCAAAATTCAGTTTTTATATCCTGCACTACAAGAATTACCGCTAACGGAAAATATGAAGCAATAAATAAGAGCACAGCAGGAAACAACTTTATTTGCATGCCAACCCTCGCTTTTTTTCGAATAACGTTATAGTACATATTTTTACTACTGTCACGTCAGCTGAGGAGTATCAGAAAATTTACGTTGAGACATTACCTCAAGCTCAACACTCATCGTTAGACAGGGTTGTAGGGTAAAAAGCCCCTGAAACCCAACCTAAAGCGTGTTTTTATCAGGGGATAATGTCAAGGATTCGCTTCGCCGAGTATTCACCCGGTCCCGGCGAGCCGGGCTGCGGCTTCCGTGCCCGCCCTTGACATGGCAGGCACCATCTCAAAATGCAAATGGTGACAAGCAGCACTTGGCCAGGTCAATGATGTGTCGCCAAGACAATTTCAGCGTACCCACACATGAAGTCGAAACACGCATGCAAGCGGCGAAGACAAGAAGTGGTCAGCATCAGCAACCGTCGTTATCCAATCCTGCGTTGACACTTGGTTGACACCCGAACAGCAGAAAACAAAAAAGCCACCCGATTGGGTGGCTTTAATGTCCTGATTTAACAGGGATATTCTGGTGGCGCATCCCTGATTCGAACAGGGGACCTGCGGATTATGATTCCGTCGCTCTAACCTGCTGAGCTAATGCGCCGAAGAAGAAATTATAGCAAGGTTTCTTCTTTTGGCAAGCACTTATCTCGAACTTTTTTCATCTTTTTGATGATTTTCTCCTATGGAAACGCTAAGCCCTTGTATTTATTAGGCTTAGCCGTTTCCGGATGCTCTTACCCAGACCAGGCACATGCTACAAAAAGTAAGCACTCAAGCCATCCCCCCTTCTCTCTCCCTTGCGCGCTATCAATCCTGTTTGTCATTCTCTGTTGCTACACTGCCTGCTCGGCGCTAGATCCGTCTTCATTTAATGACTCGTCCGTGATCCGGACTTTCCACAGGAATTTTGTTTATGGCCAGTACGCTTGCTATTGTTGTCTCGCTTTTGCTGCTGATGTTTTTTGCTTATCGGGGGGTGACGGTTCTGTTGCTGGCTCCCTTGATGGCCGCCTTGGCTGTGCTGCTCTCGGGGGACTCCGGGTTTTTGTTGCCCATCTACACCTCCACCTTCATGAGCGCGCTTAGCGGCTATGTACTTCAGTTCTTGCCCATCTTCCTGTTAGGTGCCTTGTTTGGTCAGTTGATGGCAGACTCCGGAGCGGCTCAGGCAATTGCTCAATGGATTACACACAAACTGGGGCATCGCCATGCGATTGCCACCATTGTGTTGGTATGCGGCGTACTGACTTATGGGGGGGTGTCCTTGTTTGTGGTGGCCTTTGCCATCTACCCGATTGCCAAGGATCTGTTTCGTGCGGCAGGTATTCCCAAGCGTTTGATCCCGGCTTCGATTGCCTTGGGTTCCTTCACCTTCACCATGACTGCTCTGCCTGGCACGCCTGCCATTCAGAACGCGATTCCTATTCCTTACTACGGCACCAACGTGTTTGCGGCCCCTGGCCTGGGGATTATTGGTGCTTTGATCATGGCTTTGGGTGGTTTGTGGTGGCTACAGTCGCGTGCGCGCAAAGCCATTGCCCAAGGTGAAGACTATGGCGATCACGGACAGGATCATTTTGATGCTAACGCCGAAGACAGCACACATACTCAGAAACCCATGCCCATTTTCTTGGCTATCCTGCCTTTAATTCTGGTGATTGGCATCAATGCCTTGTTTACCTATCGCATTTTTCCCGGCACGAACTTTACATTCATGGCCGAGCGTTTCCCTCAAGTTGACCCTGCCAAGATTACGGGTCTGTGGGCGCTGATTATCGCCTTGATTACGGCAAGTCTGGTGCTGATCATCAGTCGTCTGGGTCACTGGAAAAGCCTGCGCGAGAGCATCAACAAAGGCGTGTTTGGTTTTATGCTGCCCTTGTTCAATACAGCCTCTGAAGTTGGTTACGGTGCCGTCATTGCCAGCCTGGCAGGTTTTGCGATTATTCGAGACTTTGTGTTGAACGTGGCCCCCGGCAATCCGCTGATTTCGGAAGCGGTCGCCATGACGACGCTGGCCGGGATTACAGGTTCGTCCTCGGGTGGTTTGAGCATTGCCTTGCAGACGCTGGGTTCAGATTATCTGGCGATGGCTCAACAAGCCGGCATCAGCCCGGAGCTACTGCACCGTGTGGCGGTGATGGCTGCCGGTGGTCTGGATACGCTACCCCATTGCGGCGCGATTATTACCTTGCTGTCCATCTGCAAGCTCAATCACCGCCAGTCCTATGGCAATATCGCCATGGTGACCATGGTGACGCCTTTGATTGCGCTGATTGCAGTCATCACACTGGGGACGATTTTTGGCAGCTTCTAAGCAGGTTTAAAAAAACAGACTCTCTATAAAGCAGCGATGTGCGGATTTCCGCCTAGCTGCTTTTTTTATGGGCCCTATCTTTTTTTCGCGAAAATCCGTAACGCTTTGCCATCCGGCAACCACCCTCAGCGTGCTAGGATTCAGAAATAGGTTCCCGAGTCATCAAGATCAATAATCAGGAGCACACCATGAACTACACCTACACCCTTAATGAGTTAGGCACTGAAGCCATTCGTCAGTTTGTTCTGGATCGTGGCCAGCCTGATCTGAACCTGCAGGCTTATATGGCCGCCGCCGAGGTCGAAGCTGACAATTTCAATGCAGGCGGCAGCCAGCGCGGCCAGATAGAGATCGACTCCAACTGCAGCAAGGACGGTTTGACCCACACGTTGCTACTGGAAAAACACTGGTTTGCGACCCAGCCTGTTCCTGAAACTCCCAGCGAGGACAGCTTCTTCTAATAGAAGCAGGTTTGTCTGTAAGTGCATAACCGTTAGTTAGACAGACACAAGCTCAGTTATCTCCCCCCTCTCTATAGACATTGGCCCAGACACGCCCAAACGGCTGTCTGGGCCTGAAACTATCTGAAAGGCCGACACGACTCTATAGAGAAGCTGACTATTGCCTGAGGCGCTGATGTATTCGAGTGCTGGAGCAGGACAACAACAACTAGGGCTCACGGTCCTCGATCAGGCATTGCACTGAAACAAGTCCTTCCCCGTTCTAATCCACCTGCAAACCAATCCTATACGCCAAGTCCCCAAAACGGTCGATATCATTCCAGATCATGGCCTTGAAGCCACTGGCTTGCGCTGATTGATTGCCTTCTTGCGGCGTATAGCCCAGTCCCAGCAGTTGCGATTGCATGGCTGGGTCCGCCACAATGTGTTGCACGACACGATTCAACGTTTTGATGATGTGTTCAGGCGTATGGGACGGCGCCAACAAACCGTGCCATTGGTCCAGCTCGAAATCAGTTTCACTGATTTCAGCCACGGTAGGCACATGGGGTAAAACCGGACTGCGCTGGGCTGAAGTGACGGCCAAGGCACGCAAGTGTCCAGACTCGATCAAGGTGGCCGCACTGGACAAGGTCACGATCCCGATAGGCACTTGCCCGGCAACCACGTCATTTAATGCCGGCCCGCAGCCACGATACGGGATGTGCAACAAGGTCGTGCTCCACAAGTCGTAAAGCATTTCCCCGGCCAGATGCTGGGGAGTGCCATTACCGCAGGAGGCATACGCCAACGACGGTTCGGACTTCTGCTCCAGCACCTGTTCCAGAGTCTGAATATCCGAGTCATGCCCGGTGACAATCACGGAAGGTACAAAACCGATATTGGCGATCGGCGCAAAGTCTTCTTTGGGCTTGAAGCCCAGATTACGAAAAACACCGGGATTGATGGCAAAAGAGCTATTGGCCATCAACAAGGTATAGCCATCGGCACGAGCGTAGGCTACTGCGCGTGCGCCAATATTGCCGCTGGCACCGGGGCGGTTGTCGATAATGACGGGTTGACCCAGGTTTTTTTCCAGCTCGGGCCCCAACTTGCGGGCCAGCAAATCCGTCCCGCCGCCAGGCGGAAAGGTGACAATCACGGTAATAGGCCTGACGGGATACTTCTCCACCTGCCCGGCAGTCGTCTCCTTGGCCTGCGCCGCCTGATAACTCATGCCCAACGCCACGATTGCCAGCAAGGCGGCGACAGCCACCCGCTTACCCACCTGAAAACCCGCCATGACAGCCAACACGTTTCTCTACTCAAGCATCCAGACCAATATCCAGTACACGGGCACTGTGCGTAATCCAGCCCACTGCAATTCGGTCTACACCACAACGGGCAATTTCTACGGCTGTTTCTGGGGTGATACGGCCAGAGGCTTCGGTTTTGGCACGGCCTGCCACACGGGCCACGGCCTCGGTCAAGGTTGCGGTGTCCATATTGTCCAGCAGAATGCTGTCCACCCCCAGTTCCAGCACCTCGTCCAGTTGCTCCAGGGTGTCAACTTCCACCTCGATGCAAACCAGATGACCAATGTACGCACGGGCCGCTTCCACGGCGGCTTTGACGCCTCCGGCCACAGCAATGTGGTTATCTTTAATTAGTACCGCGTCATCCAGACCAAAGCGATGGTTGCTACCACCACCGACCCGCACCGCGTATTTCTGCACGGCACGCAGGCCTGGCATGGTTTTGCGGGTGCAGGTGACTTTGGTGCCATAAGGCGCAATCGCGCGGGCGATGGAGGCCGTTGCCGATGCCACGCCACTTAGATGCCCCAGAAAGTTCAAGGCGCAACGCTCTGCCGTCAGCATGGAACGGGCCGAGCCGCTGATGACCGCAATCTGTGCACCTGGCGTCAAGGCATCCCCATCTTGCAATTGGGCTTCAAAGCGCAGCGTAGGGTCCAACAAGGTAAACGCCAAACGCGCCAAATCCAGACCCGCCAATACGCCTTCCTCTCGGGCAAGCAAACGCATTTGTGTGCGTGTTGCTGCAGGAACGATGGAATCCGTCGTCAAATCACCGGCGCGGCCCAAGTCTTCTTGCAAGGTGGCGCGCACCAAAGGCTCAAGAATGACGTCGGGCAAGGCAGGGATACGGTGAGCTCGTGTCTGTGCAGCTTGCGCTGCCGGCTCGGGGGCATTCGTTATGCTCATTATGAGTATTTAAATTACTAAAAATAAGGCCTACTGGCACGGTGCATTTATGCTATTCCTGAGCATAAGCACTGTCAAGCCATCGGCCCAATTTTTAGCGGGCTTGTTTGGCCAGCGGCAATTTACTGCCCGAAATGGCGCGCTCAAACAAAACGTCCCCACGGAAGCGAAACAGCTTGGCGGGTCGGCCTGACCCTCCCAGGCTCATGGCGCCAGTTTCTTCCACCAAAGCTTGCTGCTCGATCAAACGGCGGAAATTTTGCTTATGCAGTCCCCGCCCAGCCAAAGCTTCCACAGCCTGCTGCAATTGCAACAAGGTGAACTCCGGTGGCATCAGCTCAAACACCACGGGACGGTATTTGATTTTGGCACGCAGACGCGCCAAGCCAGTGGCCAGAATACGGCGGTGATCGTGGCGCATGCCCAGACCCAGCTCATCATGCTTGCCCAGCTCTTGCTGTTCACGCTGGCGACGGCGACAGGACTCGGGCAACAAGCCCGCCTCATACAGCAGCTCGTAGCGCTGCAAGACAAAGTCCTCGTTCCAGATTGCCCCTTCCAGGCCAAAGCTGTAATTGACTCGCTGACGACGCAAGGCGCGCAAGGACTCATCCTGCTCGCACCAGTTCAGCAGCGCAGGCACGATGGTGCTCTGAATAATGCTGGGCGCGCCGTCGCGCCAGTCTTCCCACGGGAAATAGCGGTAACAATCCTGCCAGATCACCTGGGCCACATCCGGTTGACCCACTTCACGTGTCAGCCCGACATAGCTGACCGACACAATACGCATGCCCTGCGCATCAAAACGATCCCTATCTGCAAAGGTATATAGCTGCTCCACATACCCTACCGGGTGATGAGTCTGGGTTTCCACCCAATCGCGCAGCCCCGTTTGCAAAGAACGGTGCGTGTGCTGAAACGGTCCGGCGGGCAAGGCCTGTCCGGCATCCGTGGTCAAAACACGAGGCTCACCGTCACTGACAGCCACCAAAACAGCCACCAGTTCCGCACTGACTACAGGTTCCTGCATATCGCTCACATATTCTCCTTCTGAATCGCGCCAGTGCGCGTCTGGCGGATTATAAGCGAGGCCCGCCTTGCTCCGGTTGACGACAGCCACACTACCGGCAAATACAGTCAGTACATTATTTTCAGATGATCAAATTATCATTCATGAACATCTAAGCCTAAAGAAATGAACCTGGCTGCCGTTAAGCGTTTGAACTGTATGTGTTTGCCATAAATGACAAGCAAGCGCTCAGTCAGAGGCCTGATCAGACAACAGTTTCACGCTTTGTTCTGCTCCGCCATTCGCAAAAATATAAGGCTTTTGACAATTTAGCTTGTTTCCAGACAAACCGAAGCCTATGCCTTTTGCATGGTCCATGCGGGCTTGACGGCCCCCCGCGCCCCCTTTGTTCTCCTCCAGGATGATGAATGCGTAAGAATTTCCCCATTACCCAGGACGAGGTTCGCGTCCGGGCCGATCAGTACCTCATTTCAAAGACCGATCTGAAAGGTCGAATTACCTACGCGAACGCGGCCTTTATTGCAATCAGCGGCTTTACGCGTGAGGAGCTGGTTGGCAAGGCTCATAATCTGGTCCGTCACCCCGACATGCCGCCCGAGGCCTTCCAGGATTTCTGGGATACCTTGCAAAGCAAACGCCCCTGGATGGGCGTGGTCAAAAACCGTCGCAAAGACGGTGGCTTTTACTGGGTGTACGCCATGGCGGTGCCCATTTATGAAAATGGCACAGTGGCCG
This sequence comes from Alcaligenes sp., assembly GCF_050255915.1. Lineage (NCBI taxonomy): Bacteria > Pseudomonadati > Pseudomonadota > Betaproteobacteria > Burkholderiales > Alcaligenaceae > Alcaligenes > Alcaligenes sp. The sequence continues at coordinate 134,839 of NZ_JBFWIQ010000008.1, read as the reverse complement.
GTTATGCATCCGTGCGCGTCAAACCCAGCCAGGAACAAATCGACGAGGCAGAAAGCCTGTATGCCGCCATCAATGAAGGACGCGCCAAGGGCGTGCGCTTGCATGAAGGCCGTGCCGTTCCCACAGGCTGGCGCAAAGCCCTGAGCCAACTACGCCGCCCTTTCAGCAATTCCCTGCGTGCCAGCCTGTTCCGCATGGGCACCTTGGCGCTGGCGACCACCGGCACGGCCCTATACTTCGCCCTGACCGGTGGAGTTCCACAAGGTTCGGGCTTGTGGCTGACGGGCGGCTTGTGTCTGGCCAGTGCCGTGATGATGGGCTACGGCTGGCTGATTGCCCAACGCGTGATCCGCCCCCTGGACCAAGCCTCTCTGATTGCTCAACAAATTGCGACCGGCAACCTGCAACTGGACATTGACCTGAACTCCAGCGAAAGCAATTCGGAAATTGGTCAGCTTTACTTCTGTCTGGATTTGATGCGCAAGAGCCTGGTGGGGATTGCCAGCGACGCCCGCGCCGGCATTGACGCCTCTATCCATGCTGCGCGCATTTTGGAAGTGAACAATACCAATCTGGCCTCGCGCACTGAGGACCAGGCCGCGTCCTTGCAAGAAACCGCCGCCAGCATGGAAGAGCTGACGGTGACCGTACGCCAGAACGCCGACAATGCCAATCAAGCCAGCCAACTGGCCGATGCCAGTATGCAGATTGCCCAACGGGGTGGCGAAGTGGTCAATGAAGTAGTGCAGACCATGCAAGGCATTCACGACAGCTCGCGTCGTATTGGCGATATCGTCACCGTGATTGAAGGCATTGCCTTCCAAACCAATATCCTGGCGCTGAATGCGGCCGTGGAATCAGCCCGTGCTGGTGAAGCAGGCCGTGGTTTTGCCGTGGTGGCCGGTGAAGTGCGTAGTCTGGCCCAGAAAAGCTCGCAAGCCGCAGGCGAGATCAAAAACCTGATTGATGCTTCGGTGAACCGCATGGCCGTGGGTGCCGAGCAAGCCGCCCGCGCGGGCGACACCATGGGTGAGGTCGTCGATTCGGTTAAACGCGTCACCGACATTATTGGCGAGATTTCCACCGCCTCGATCGAACAAGCCAGCGGTTTGGATCAGATCAACGAAGCCATGGCCAAGATGGATGGAGTCACCCAGCAAAATGCAGCCTTGGTGCAGGATCTGGGCAACACCATGAGCGATCTGGCCACGGAAGCGTCCGAACTGGCTGACGCGATCAAGGCCTTGAATACCGGTTCAGCCGAAACCACCCAAAATGCCCCCGCGTTGACCCAACTGAGCAAGGCGCCCACCATGCAGGTGCTGTCTTACCAGAACACGCCCCCCTTTCAGGCTCAAAGTGCCAAAACAGCGAACGCCCGCCTGGAAGCGATTCGCCGCTAAACCATAAAATCAGGCTCGGCGGTTCCCTCACCGAGCCTGACACAACTGACAGCTAGACAAAACAATAAATCTGGGATCGAGTTTTAAACCCGACATCCCTGAAAAAAATAATCAATAATAAAATCAACTAACTAAGACACAAAACCCTGCCCCTTAAACCCTGGGTTCTGCATGTCATCACAATGAAACATTTAGACTCTAATACAAATACTAGGTAACAAAATTGAGTCGATATGCAACATAATGATCTGTCCTTTTCCGCCTACGTCTTTAACAGGGCCAGATCATGCGTGAAAATCAAGCCATTACGTCTCATGAAACACAGGTACCCGAAAAAACCTATTTAATCTCCAAAACAGACCTGAAGGGGCGCATCATTTACGCCAATCCGGTCTTTATCGAGGTTAGCGGCTACAGCCACAATGAGTTGATCGGGGCTCCCCACAATATCGTGCGCCACCCCCATATGCCCGCCGTGATTTTTCAGGATTTATGGCAGACCCTCAAGCAACGACGATCCTGGTCGGGACTGATCAAGAACCGCCGCAAAGACGGCGGCTTTTACTGGGTGAAGGCCCGCGTCATTCCTTTAATCGAAAACGGCCGCGTCAATGGCTATGCCTCGGTACGAGTACGCGCCCAGCCCAAAGAAATCAAAGAAGCAGAATATCTGTACCACTCCATCCAGCAACAAGGGCTGCGCGGCTTTCGTCTGCATGAAGGCCAGTTGCAAGCCAGAGGCTGGCGCTCTGCCCTGAGCACCCTGTTGCAGCCCTTGAACCGCAGCCTGCGCGCCAGCTTGCTGCGCTTCGGGGTTCTAACAGGCGCCTTGGTCAGCCTAAGCGTTGGACTGCTCCTGGGCAGTGGTGCCTCGGGCTCCTATCTGACAACCGGGCTAGCCTGCCTGGGGGTGGTCAGTCTGGCCACGCTGGCCTATGGCTGGATTGTGACCCAGCGCATGATGCAACCCCTGCACAGTGCCACCCATATCGCCCAGCAAATTGCGACTGGCAATTTGCTGATCGACCTGAACCCGCAACACACCCGCAGCCAGGAAATTGCGCAACTGTACTTTTACATGGATATGATGCGCAAAAGCCTGCTGAGCCTGGCCACCGACGTGCATCAAGGCATTCAGGCCTCGTTGGATGTCTCCACGCAAATTGCAGACGGCAACCGCCAGTTATCCAACCGTACCGCCGCCCAATCCGGCTCCTTGCAACGCACAGCTGCAAACATGGAGCAACTGACCATGAATGTGCAGCAAACCGCAGACAATGCCCGACTGGCCAATCAGTTGGCCGACCAAAGCCTGTCCAATGCGCGCCGTGGAGGTGAAGTGGTCCAGGATATGGTCAGCACCATGCAGGACATCCACAATAGCTCCGAACGTATTGGCGATATTGTGTCAATTATTGAAGGGCTGGCGTTTCAGACCAATATTCTGGCGCTGAATGCCGCCGTGGAATCGGCTCGGGCCGGTGAGGCCGGCAAGGGTTTTGCGGTGGTGGCTGGTGAAGTACGCAGCCTGGCGCAAAAAAGCGCACAGGCCGCTGGGGAAATTAAAACCCTGGTGGAAGATTCCTTGGCCCGCATGGCAACTGGTGCTCATCATGCAAAACGCGCCGGCACCACCATGGATGAGATCATGCAGTCGGTCTCGGATGTCACGCATCTGATCAGCGAGATCTCCACGGCTTCTAATGAGCAAGCCAGCGGCTTAGCACAGATTAACGATGCCGTCTCCACCATGGACAATGACACCAACGACAATGCCGATCTGGCCCGCAGCCTGGGAGAGACCGTCCACGAGCTAAGTCGCCAGGCACAAGAGCTGAAACTGTCCATTCAATTGCTGAATACGGGTGTGGCTAGCCGCTCCACGTATGTCCCTGATCCGAATGCCACCCAGGAGCCTGTGCCCTTGCTGAAAGTGGCCTGATAAAAAATATTGGGGGCAAAGCGCCAAACATCTCTTAGCCCCCCTTATATTCCACATTCGACAAGGCCGTGGATTAAGCCCATCCTGATCAGCAATGCCCTGTTATGTTTTCCAAACACGGCCAAGGCGTTCGCATAAGGCTGATCTAGCAGGCTCTTTTTTAAACCAGACCCAATAACAGGATCGCGTGCAGGCCTACACCAACCAAGCCGCCCACCACCGTGCCGTTAAAGCGTATGTATTGCAGATCCGTACCTACAGTCAGTTCCAGCTCGCGCACCAGTTGCCTGTCATCCCATTGACGCACGGTGCGCGCGATATGGTCTTTGGCCCCCTCGCGCAATTGCTCGGCCAGGCCCGCTGCCGCGGATAGCATATGTTCATTCAAGGTTTCACGCAGCGTCGCATCCGTATTCAAGCGCGTACCCAAATCCTGAGCGACCTGACGCAGATGGGCCGCCACAGAAGAGTCCTCTTTGGCCAGGTCATTGCGTACAACTCGCATGACATCCGTCCAGACACCATCAATGTACTCACCCACATCCTTATGGTGCAAAAAGCGCTGCTTGATGGCCTCCACCTGCTCCATCAACTCCGGGTCCTGACCCAAACGCTGAATATAGTCGTGTACCCATTGCTCGTAATCCTTGCGCAAAGGGTGCTCGGGTTCGCTCAAAATGGTTTGCACTTCGTCCACCAGGGCACGCGCCAGACGGTCCGCCATTTTTCCCGATAGCTCATCTACCGACGTGACCACTCCGACCATGGCCAGGAGCTTGGGCCATTCACGCTGGGCGTAGCGCACCAACACATCGGCCACGCGCTGCTTGACCGCCTCATTGGACAGATAGCCACCCAATTGCTGCAAGACCTCATCGAGCAGGCGCTGGTGCCGGGCATTGCGTGTCAGCAGCCCCAGAATCTGGGAACTGGAGCCAGCCATATCCACCCGCATCAAATAGCCGCGTACGCCATCGGTCAGTGCTTGTTTGACACTGCGCTCGTCCAGCAAACGCAGAGCCTCACCCATAGCGGTTTGCAAGGCACGGCTGACACGTTCACTTTGTTCGGGTTGCGACAGCCACTGCCCCAAGCGCGCCGCCGGGTCCAGACTACGCAGCTTTTCCAGCAGCATTGCGGAGTCCAGAAAGTGGTCGCGCACAAAGACGCCCAGGCTTTCACCCAGGCTGTTTTTCTTGTTGGGAATAATCGCAGTATGTGGAAACGGCAAACCCAGCGGGTGGCGGAACAAGGCGACGACAGCAAACCAGTCTGCCAACGCACCGACTGTGGCGGCTTCGCTAAAAGCACGCAGCCAGGGCCAGAATGCGGCGATAGGTGCCGCCTGGCCTTGCCGCATCATGGCGTGACTGAGCAGGAACAGACAGATAGTCAGCGCCAACAAGGCCAAAGCGCTGCGCTTCATGCGGCGCAGGCGGCGTTCGGGCGAGTCAGGGCGAGAGGATGATGTAGACATTTCCACAGTCTATGCGTAGTTCAGCGCAAAAGCGGTATTGAATAGTGCGAAGCCAAGTCTCGGGGAAAACGATTCCAAGCCTCAGACCACCCGTTCTGTCACAGAAATCTCATTGCGAGCCTGGCATCACTTACAGTCAATGCGGACAGAGCCAGACCTCAGCCCTCTTGGCAAGCTCACACATGGTCACCAGGCCCTTATTGTGACCCTGTCTTTTTCTGCCTGTCCAGAAACGAATCAGCCTGGGCGAACCCAGGCTAATCACGGCACATCATCAAGCTATGTGTTTATTTGCAGGCTTGCTCGGCGCGCTTCACAAAGTCCGTTGTGGCATCACGCAGGGCTTTGGCGATCTGACCAGACTGCTTCGGAGCCAGCGTGACCCCGCCAGTTGCCGTTGCCGCGCAGGCCGACAGACCCTGGCCGGTGATATCCACCACATTGATACGCAAACGTGGCTTGGCACGCGCAATGCTGCGCGACACGGCACAAATATCCTGATCGCAACCGTCATTGCCATCCACAAACAAGACGATCAAGGCATCCCGATTCACCCCATCGACCCGGCTGGCCGCCAGATTCAGGGACTGCACCAGGTTGGTACTGTCCTTGGCCTCAATATTCTGGATCAAGCTCTTCAAGCGTCCACGCTGTGCAGTCGTAAAGCGGCCCTGGTAATTGGGTACTGCACACTGCTGCGCAAAGGTCACCAAGTGCAGATCCTGCCCGGCTGGCAAACTGTCCACCATGCTGGAGAACGCACTGCGCGCCGCATCGATACGCGACGTACCCCGGAACAGGGTTTGAGCACGCTGGGTTGCGTAATCGCTCCAGGAGCCCATATCGTCCAGATCCTGACTGAAGAACCACTCCTCGTCCTGGATCTTGGCATCGACGCTCAGCAACATGGACATGGAGGAATCAAAAATGATGTAGACCTCGAGCTTGAGCACTTCACCCTTCTCGTCCTGAGCACACACAAAGTTAGGATCAGACGACACCTTGGGACCCGGCTTGGGTTTGAGTTCAGGCTTGGGTTTCGGTGGTGGCTCGGGCTTGGGCGGCGGCTCCGGTGCAGGAGGCGCAGGCGGCTCTTCCACCACGGGCTCGGGTACGGGCTCTACTTTAACTGGCTCGGGTTCCGGTTCAGGAACAGGCACCACCGGCTCTTCGGGTGGTGGCGCTGGAGGGATAACAGGCTCTTCCACCACAGGATCAGGCTTGACCACGGCGGGCGGCTCTACTGGTACCACCTCCTTGTCCCACCAGCCCGGAGGCCACTTGAACCACCACGACAAGAACAGCGCCAGCAATACAGCCAGCAAAGCAGCCAGCAAGAACCACAGCCACGGACGACCTTTGGAGGTGGCCCCCGTCGTCGCCGCAGCCCCTGCCCCCACGACTGCTGCCGCAGGCACCACAGGAGGCACAGGCGATGGGGGCGCCACCCGCTTCTGATAGGACTCGAACAAGGGCTCGGGCGACAGCGCCGGGTTCTCGCTCATGACCAGCAAAGGCTTGCCGCCTACGCTGTAAACCGCCCCTTTGGCCGACACATCTTTCAGCAAGGCTTGCAGCGCTTGCGCGTCCTGCGTCGCCCCCTGCTCTTGCAGTTGGCGGCTCAGAACCTCGATCCGGTCCAGCGATTGCTGGTAACGCGCATCCAGAGCCTGTTGCTGTGCCGCCGACAAGCTGCTTTTGGGCACGGCCTGGCCCTGCATGCCCGTCCACCAGGCTGTGGTGTCAGAACCATCAACCTGATAGGTGGAAAACAGATGCGTTAAGGGTTCGTCCTGGCGTTTCAGTACATTGAGCGCATGCTGATGCTGCTGATAGGCCGAGGATGGTCCAACCGAATCAAGAATGACGCGCTGCATAGGCTTTTACTCGTCGTATCCCAAACTGGACTGCAGGCGGCTGACGTCTTTTTGCAGCTTCTGCAATTGCTGCTGCTTTTGGGCGATCGCGGCCGGACTGTTGTCTTCGGTAGAGCGGTTCACGTCTTTCAGGCCTTTATCGAGGTCCTTGAGCTGGTTTTGCAAACCGGCTTCTTTGCCTTTGCTGGCCTGCAAACTGCGAACCAGTTGCCCCATGGAGCGGTTCAACGCCGTCTGGGCCTGACGCTGCTGGGCCAGACTGGCCTTGCTCAGGCTTTGCTGTGTCTGAATATCCTTGTAAACCTGATGAAACAGCGCATTGGCTTCCTGCGCGCTCAGCAGGCTTTGTTCGCGCGCATCAATATGCTGGCGATACGCACCCGAGGTGTCGCAACTGATTTTGGTAAAAAAGCCGGCGTCCTGATCAGAAGGATCACATTCGCTCATGGTAGTGGCACAACCGGCCAGCAAAAGGCTGGCTGCCAAAGGGGCCCAACGCAGAAATACTCTCATAATCCTTAACCCAAAGTAACGGCGGAACGCATGGAATACAGGTCGTCTACTTCTTTTTGCAGTACGGCCACTTTCACATTCATCTGGTCAATCTGACGATCCAGACGCTGGACTTCGGACTTCTTGCCCCCGTCCTTGCGTTCAGCATCGGCCACGTCGCGGTACAGACTGACCTTTTCGTTCATGTTTTTCAGATCACGATTGAGCACTTCGATATTTTTATCGATACGGGCCAACTGCTTCTCAGCCTGTTTTTTCTCCATCGTTTTTTCTTTCAGGTGCTTTTCGATTTCAGCAATCTGCCGCTTGTCATCAGCAATCACTTGTTGAGCCGTATTGGTGCGCTCAATGATGTTGGCCGTATCCGCTTCGACGTCGCGCTGCATGGCGGCCAGACGATCCGAGGTATTGGCGTATTCCGTGCGGCGCTGGTCCAGATAGTAGTTGGTCCCCATGGCGACACCGCAAGCGGCCACACCCGCAATAATCGCGCAAGCCGCTTTATTGCTGGAGTTGGACAACATGCAAGCCAGTACACCCACTGCCGCGGCACCCGCACACGCCTGAAAGCCCGAGCGGCTAAAGAATTTGGCATCCTGACCACTGGTCAGACGGTCATCGGCCTGGGTACCGCCCAGCAAACTACTGCCAGTACTGGCACAACCCGAGAGCAAGGCCACGCCCAGCATCAGGCTGCCCAGCAAAGTTCTAGGGGTAAAACGGCGCACGTGTTGCATAACTTCCTCTTCCATTTGAAGTACGTCTATTTTTATTGACTCGTGTTTTACGAGTTGGGCACGGATTTACAACTGTTTTTCCAGGCATTGATATCAATGGCATCTGTTTTCAGATAATCCTTCTGATTTTTCCAATGCACTTCCAGGTAGGGTTTCAGGGCACTGAGGCTCTTGTTTTGTTCCATCATCTGGCGCTCTACCGGCACCTGTTTTTCCAGCAAGTTCAGACCATACAAGGACGAGGCATCAATCAAATTGCTCGCATAATAGCGGGCCAATTTGGCGACACGGTCTTCCTGTTCGTCCAACTTCACTTTGCGGCTGGCACATTGCTTGTCGTCCGTATCGGCTTCACACAAGGCGTCATAATTTCGGTACAGCAATTCCACGAACAGCACGTCGTCCTTCAGCTTGGTGCACAGGAAAGAGCCCAGCTCCAGGTTGGCGCGAATGGCTTGATCTCGCATCTCCTCCTGACGCAGATTGGCTGCTCGCAAATCTCCTTCCAATTGCTTCAACTGGGCTTTGAGCTTGTCGTCTTCCAGGCTGCTGGCCAAAGAGCCCAAGCGCTGCACGGCGGACTCTTCAGCTGGTTCATTCGGGTTCACCGTGCCTTGCTCGGTGCCCAGGGCTTGCCAGCTCTTTTCAATAGCCTGCACACGCTCGCGTGAGGTCAAGGCAATCGACACCAAGGCCAAACGCATGCCGGTTGTTTTGGCTTTTGTTGGCCCTTTAGGTCCGTAGTACGCCAGCTCTTTACGCGCCGAGGATCGCAAGGCTTCGGGCTTGGACAGGAAATTACCGCCGCGCACCACAAAACCGCCGGCTTGCCCGTGCTGACGATCCAGCTTGTTCAAGCGGAAGGACTCCAGAATGATCTCGTCCACATTGCCCAGCATGTCATGCAGGCCCAGCGGGTTGGGCTTGAGCCGTCCCATCAACTGAACCGCCCCGTTGGAGGACTGGGCACCGGCATACCACTCGTAGTCATTCATGCCCTCAGGCATGGGGTAACGCACATCACGGAACTCGGCCGAGGACAGGGCTGAGCCGCCGCGGGCAGCATATTCCCATTCAATTTCCGTAGGCAGGCGCACAAAACCGGCCAAACCATCTTCTTTGGGCAGCTTGTCGGCCGCGTTCTCGCGCAGCCACTGGTTGTACAGATCGGAGAAATGCACCGCATCCATCCAGCTGATGTCGGTCTGCGGCACCACCAAGTTGTTCTTGGGCGTAGGGCAAGTGGCTTCGGTCAAGGCCTGGTACTGCAACTTGTTCAGCTCGTACTTGGCCATCAGGTAGTAGCGCGACGAACCCGCCTTGCTATCGGTAAAGCTGCCTGCAATGAACTCGGGGCGCTTGTGTTCGATATAGCCCCACTCCTCGGCTTCCTGCCCCACCACCACACGCATATCATCCAAAGGACCGGCGACAGGCACGGCCACACGGCGAAACACCATGGCGCCTTCGCAAGGCATGGGCAGAACCACATCGCCTTCGGCTGGCTTGGGGTTGTAGTACTTCTCGTCCCAGGGCGCTGCCTGCGCCACTGCGCTGAAACCCAGCAGCAAGCTGGCTGCACTAAACAACGGTCTAAATTTCACGCAAACTCTCCGCAGGTTGAACACGAACGGCCCGCCAGGCTCCGATTGCTGCCACCACACAAGCCAACCCTGCCACCATCAATAAGGCGTACAGGGCATGGGCCAAGGTAATGCGACACACGAAGTCCGTCTGCAGGCCATCTCCCACCAGTAATTGATTGAATAAGGTACTGCCCAGGCCATACAGGCCCAGTCCCAAGGCGTAAGCGAGCAGGCTTAACAAAATGGCCTGAATCAGCACGTAGCGGATGACGCCACCGCTATCAATACCCAGCAAACGCAGGACCGCCAGATCTTTACGTTTACGATCCACGTTCGCTAAAAATGCCCCGCCCAAAGAGGCGGCGCAGCCCACAATGGCTGTCAGAGCGATCACACCAAAAATCAAACTAAGCACCCGATTAATGGCGCGTACATTTTCAATATCGGCGTAGCGGCTGGCGACTGGAATGCCTTGCTGCTCCAGTCCTTTTGCCACCTCGCCGACCTGATCAATCGTACTGGCATAGACACGGGCGCGGGCGTAAAGCACGGGCATATCGGTGGCTAAAGGCTTGCCAGTCAGCAGGGAAAAGTCGGGGATTTGAAAACCATCGCGAGCGTACTCCAGGGCCAGCAAAGTTTCCGGGGCGACGAATACAGCAGGACGCGAATAGCGGTGCTCCGCCAGCACATCTACCACTGTCATGGCCTTGTTGCCCTGTTCAAGCTGCCCGTCCAGGCGACGGTTCAGGCGCAGATGCACAGACTCACCTGCCGTCCAGTTCAAACGACGGGCGGCTTCTTGAGTCAGGATGATTTCATTGGGAGACAAGTCACGGGCCTGAGTTTGCAACAAGAGATCGCCCTGTGCGCTGGCCAGTACTTCTACATTTTCCAGAAAGCGGCGTCGGTCCAGGCGCAGATCCGCCTGGGTATTCAAGGAGCGCGTCATGCCAATGGCATAGCCCACGCCGGGCATTTGACGCAGCTTGTTCAGCCAGGCTTGGTCAAAGCTGCCGCTGCTCAACATCTTCACTTCCAGATTGCGCGGATCTTGCAGCAACTCTTGCTGCAACTGGGTGACCACACCGTGCTTCAGACCAAAGAGCAGCAGCAAGGGGGCCACTACGGCCACCATGGCAGCAACCATGCAAAAAGAGATGCGCCAGTCAAAACGCAAGTCGGCCCAGGCCAGACGAAAGACGTTTACAAACATGGGGCGGCAACCTCGGGAACAAAAATGCTCAAGCCCGGTTCCAGCTTGGCTTGCAAGCGTGGGATAGCGAACTGGCTCAAGCTGTCCCAATCGTGCGAGACCAGCAAAACCGCCAAATCCAGTTCCTTGGCCAGACTGAAAAACAGCTGGAACACATTGTGAGCCGTTTCGGGATCCAGAGCGGCAGTAGGCTCATCGGCCAGCACCAGACCTGGGGCGTGAGCAATGGCGCGAGAAAATGCCACGCGCTGTCGTTCCCCAATCGACAAGGCTGAAGGATACAGATTCAGCAGCCGCTCCAGGTTCAGGGTGGCAATAGCGGCGTCTAAATGGTCTGCCTTGGCAGGCAAACCCAATAATCGACGCGGCAAAACCATGTTTTCCCAAACCGATAGATACGGCAGCAAGCCGCCGTTTTGCAGCACAAAGCCCAGGTTTCTGGCCCGCCATTGAGCCAATTCAGACTCGCGCCCGCTGGCATACAAGGCCCTGATATCCTTGGCCTCTTGACCCAAGGTGAAAACCTGGGCCTGAGTGGGCCGCAGGAGCAGCCCCAGGGTTTCCAGCAAGGTGCTTTTGCCGCATCCGCTGACGCCAGTCACGGCCACAATCTGCCCCGCCTCCAGAGCAAGCTCGGGCAGTTGCACACGAAAAGCGTGGGGGCCGTGCCCCCGGGAGACCTCTAGCTGCTGAATGCGGAGCATGTCAGGGCATCATCTCCAAAGGCACGGGATAAACGTCATCACGTGCATCGGCGCCTTCAGCCAAGGACACCCAGCGATCCGCATCGGCGTTATAGCGCTCGTAGTGGCGCAGCTTGGTGCTCAGATCGCGAATGAATTTTTCCTGGCTCAAGGCATCCCAGCTGGTCCACGTATCTTCATCCAAAGTCAGCACCGCGCTTTGGTAAGGCAGATCTTCCAGGTACTCGCTCATCAAACCCAGTTCGGCTAGCTTGGTGCCCTTTTCCTGTTTCAGGGTGCTGGGGTCCGCTCCCATCGCCGCCGCCACGGAACGCAGGCGGTTGAACATATCAGTAGGCGAGATCATGCCTTCATTAGCGGCATCCAGAATCTGTTTGACCACATCGCTCAAGTCACTTAGTTGGGCTTTGGTCAGCAGGACTCGGACGTCGGTTGTCGGGATGTTCTGACGCACCAGGTCACGGTCGCTGATCCAGGCATGGAACACTTCAGGCGCGGTGGTGCCCGTAGTTTTGCCCAAATACGCCAGGCGCATGGCATGGCCGATCAGCTCGGCGTCGGTCAGCATCTGGTCGGTAGTGGTGTCGCCGGTCTCCTGGGCACGCGCCGCACTGCCAATCGCATCCCCTCCCTGGTAAGCCACTTTGACCTGCTCGGTCAGCGCGGTCGCCAGGTTATCAACCATCTTGCCAAACTGGTTCACGTCACCGGCATTAACCGGGTAGTACAGCGAGGTCTGTGTGCCACCGTAAGTGGACAGTTCGCGGTACTGGTCTTCGGCCTTGGCGTGGTTGTTCTTGCCCGATGGCGTCTTCAAATGCAGGGTGTAAATCGCCACGCCGGGCTTGGCCGCTTCAATACGCAGTTGTGGCGCGTCCAGTCCGGTCGAGGAGTACTTGTTATTACCTTCCAGCGCCCCGGCATCCGTAATCAGCACCACATAACGTGCGCCAAAATTGTTCCAGTTCACCTTGTCCAGCGCTTCCAGCACGCCCGCGTAGGCATCTTCGTCATAAGCAACGGTAGATACCTTGGCTTGCTTCAAGTCCGACACTTTGGACAGGAAGTCTTCACTGCTGGTCACGGTATTGGGGTCCGCATACACATGCGTCAAATACTCGATCCCTGGCGCCGCTTCCATATTGGAGCGAAACGCGATCAGACCAAACTTGACCTGATCGGACAAGCCCTGCTCTTCCACCTTGCTATAGACCTTGCGCACGGCCTCGCGGGTGCGATCAATGTAGGGGTCCATGGAAATGGTGGAGTCAATTACAAAGACCACGGCAGCGCTAAAACCCTTGATCTGGGACGTGCGTTGGGCGGCGTCCTGATCCTGGGTTTGCTCAGATTCTTGTTTGGCGGCTTCCGGCTCTTTTTGATCTGCGGTGTGCTTGGTGACGGACGCCACATTCAGCAAACGGGTACGGAAGCCGTTTTCAGTCATGACCTCTTCGCCACTCAAAACGGGCAAGAGGTAGAACTGTTCCTGCACGTCCACAAAGTACTCGGGCTCTTGCGCCAATACGCCCTCTGTTTGCGAGTCTTTACGCAAAGCCTGACGCATAGGGGCCACCAAAGTGGCCGGGTCTGGCGTGTCCAGCACTTTTTCCAGCAAGGCGCGATCCTGGAAAAACAGCATGCGATCGCGGTTAGCCGGGTTGGTGAAGGCCAGGGTCAACTGCATTTTCCAGTCCACCGTGCAGGCCTTGTCCAGCCAGCCTACGGTTTTGCCCTGGCTATCCGGGCCAACTTGCACGCGCTCTGCCCCGCCCTGCTCGGTACGCTGATAAATGTAAAAGCGGCTGAACGCAGGAACCGGCTTGCCCTGCTGATCCGCTTCCGAAGAGAACAGACGGCAGGACGGTGTGGTCAGAACACGTTGATACAGCGTCTTCTTGCCCTCTTGCAGCAAGGGAGCCGCGGCCTGTGCCTGGCTTGCGCCCAACAGGAGAGCACCAAGCAAACTGAATCGAACAAGGGGACGCATCATCATTGACTCAACTCCTGGAAGCGGGCCTTGGCTTGCGCGTTATCAGGCTCGGACAGCAAGACGGTTTCATACCAGTATGCAGCGGTAGCAGGATTGGGCTTGCTAAAGCAGGTGTTGGCCTGGTGATCTTTGGGGTCGTATTCACGGGCGTAAGCCATGGCGATTTTCACATCACCGGACTGTGCCTTGTTCACGTACAAACGCTGGGCCACGTCACACTGTTCCGCTTTTTTGGCTTCTTCAATCACAGCCAGCCATTGCTCGGAGGTTTTGCTCTCCTTGACGCACTCTTGCACAAATTGCAGGCCGGGACGGTCTGCCAACTTGTCCATGGTGCAATTGTCTGTTTCCACCACCGCAGGCCTGGACTCTGGAGCATCGGGCACGGCCGGGCTGTCGCCCTTGGCGGATTGGCTGTAGAACCAGTAGCCTGCTGCGCCTGCCAAAATCAACAAAAGAACAAGCAAGACGATCCATTTGCCCATGCCACCTTTTTTGGCGGGAGGCGCGACAGGAGCCACCGTCTCCTTCTTGGGAGCAGGTGCTTCTACCTTGACCGGTTCGGGCTCTGGCACAGGCTCCACTACCTCAACCACCGGCGGTGTTTGAACGACAGGCTCCGGTGCGGGAGGTTCGGGCACAACCGCTGCTGGCATGGTCAACTCCATGGCCTGGGCATTGCCACCGGCCGTGGAAGGCAAGATCGCCTTGTCCAGCTTCAGCGGACTGCGGCCCAGCTCTTCGCCACTGCTATCGGCCAGGGTGATCTGATACGCATCACTGGCATTGGCCAGCAGCGAATCCACAATGTCAGCGTTCAGCAGGACGGCAATACCTTCTTCATGCTCGGTCCAGCCTTGCTGCGGCAACCAGCGCAAGGACGCATCCCAGCTTTGGGCCGAGTGCAAGTAATAGCTGTTCTGACTGCGCTGAATGGCGATCGAGTATTCGCCCAGGTCCAGCTCTTCATCCAGATCCCGCACATACAGACGAGCGCGGCCAGGGACCGCGGGCTCCAAAGCCTGCAAACTAAATCTTAATTTCATGCCACGCTCTTATCGGTAAATCGTTCCAGAATGCGTCCCAAGGCCTGGTTCTGTTCCAGGCTCAGTTCGCGGCCACCTTCATAACCGGCGTTATGCAAAGTGGTATGGGCCAAAGCGGCCAGCCATTGTTCAAAGAAAATCGCGCCGTGATCCTGGGGCTCTGCCGGCAGGACCGGCATGCCATCCTGGGCGAAGGCTTTGGGACTCTTGAAGAAGTCGTCGCTGCCGCCTTTCAGGTAGAACCAGGTCACAAACTCGCTGATCGCCATGGCCACATTGCAAACCTGACGATCGGCCAGACGCTCGCGACGCACACCGCTTTGACGACGCTTGGTCAGCACAGCCAGCAATTTGTCGCGCAAGGCCCAACGGTCCGAGGCCACAATCAGCTCTTCAACCAGACTGGAGAGCAAATCCACCGGCATGCGCAGCACGTTCTGATTGGTACGGCTGGCAGGCAGCTCGCGCAACTGGCTGACCCAGCTGCGGTACACCAGATCGGCGTACTGCTGCTCGAAGGGCTGCTCCTGGGTCAGAACGCCCGGCTCGTCCGGCTCGGACTTGCTGGACCCCAGGCTCAGGAACAGATCCCGCAAGGTGTCTTGTGGCAAGTGCAGCGCAGCCAGCAGCTCGCCCACAATGGCGCGGTAAGCAGGCAGTTCCTCTCGGAACTGTTTGGCCAGGGCTTCCTTGACCACCGACTGCCGGTCGCCGTCCTGGCTGTACCAGGAGTGCAGGGACTTCTTGACCAGGCTGTCATGCAAGCTACGGAACTGTTCCTGCAAGCGCATCAGCTTGAAGTCCAGGCCACCGATTTGAGCCACATACGCACGCAGACGCTGCATGCCGCCATCGTTCAAGGCCAGCATGGCATCCCAAGCTTCGGCGGGATCGCTTAATTGCTGTGCCAGTAGAGGGTTTTCGACAAAGCTACCGCGCATGCGCCCCATTTTGTCAGCCACGGATGCCGTAATGGATAGCTCCCGGCTTTCGGTGTCCAGATCAATAAAGGGTGTGGGCATACCGGGCTTGCGCACCAGGAAGGTGTTGGAGAAGGGCTGATCCGGACGCCATTGCTGCAACCATTCGCAGTGGCCGAAACGCTCTTTGAAGCTCATCTTCATCAAGCCGTCCCAGCTGTCGCGCACCTGGGCATCGTCCTGAATCAGGGAGGCGCCGATACGTTTGTCGAACATGGTGATGGCCCACATCAGCCCCACTTTACGGTTCTGGCGTTCCTGCGGCGTGGCACCCTGAGTGCGATGGACCCAGCGTGTCAGCACGGGCTCTACATCTTTCACATCGCTTTGCTTGTCCGAAGCGGTACACATGACCAGGCCATTCATTTCCTGCTGGTCGGTATAGCGTTCAAACAGATAAGCCACCTTGCCGCGCAGAATCAGTTGCGAAGCGGGGTTGCCACCGCTGCTTTCCGAAGCGGCACCGGCATCCTGCACGGACCGAATATTCAGGCGACCACGATAACCGGGGAAATCCAGCAGATCGACCTTGTCCACGCCGCCGCCTTGGGTCTCACCAATCAGGGGGAAAGTCAGCTCCACCGTCAACGCCGCCAGATGAGCCAAAGGCACTTCCACCGCTTGGGCGGCAACGACGGGCTGGCCATCCTGTTCACGCACGGGCAAGACGCTCAGACTTTTCTCGGTGGGGCTGCCCAGCGATTCAAGCACATCCACGTTCATGATGCTGTCTTGCTGTACAAAGCCATCGCCTTCGCGACGGATCAGCGCTGTCAGCGGTGCGTAGACCTTGCTGGGGTGACCCAGAGCCTGCAGCACTTTAGCCAGGCCAATATAAAGTTCGCTCAGCTCAGCCTGCTCGCCCCACAAGATGGAAAACAACTGTGCCCGGTCTTCCAGACGCAAGGAGGGGGCCAGATTGATGACCTCCGGCCAGTAGGTGCTATCCAGCAAGCGAGTGGTATTGCCAAAGCTGCTGCGCACGTAATCCCACAGGGACACGGCATCATCGGCGCTCAAACCAGCATCATTAGCACCAGCAAGGCTCTTGAGCGATTCGATCAAGGCCTTGATGCGGTCTGCGGCAAAGGTGTAGCCGATCTGTTCCTTGTCAAAGTCATTGAAATAACTATTGACCAGGATTTTCACCATATCGACTTCAGAGAAAATCTGCAGTTCGACGGGATAGGCATCAGGGCCTGCGGTGGCATTGCGGCTAAAGCGCGTCACCAGACCCGTGGCTTCCTTACCGCCCCCTGGAGGGTTCACGTGGCGCAGGAAGTCGATGGTTTCACCGCCGTAATTGGTTTCCAGGCGGCCATTGCCACCCGCGGCAAGACTGGAAATCAGATAAGACTTGCCCGCCTGCGACAGACCAAAAAAACCAATCGTCATGGGGCGGCCCGAGACCACACCCAGACTACGGGCGGTATTGCGGGCACGGCGCAGTTCCAGCACCAGGCTATCGGCCTGTGCGTTCAGGCGCTGCGACGAAGCGCGCGCCTGCATCACCCAGTCAATCGCTTGTCCGGCACCTTGGTATACGTTCTGCCAGTCCTGGCACAAATCCTGCTGTAAGGTCGTCATGTCCATCATTTGAGCACTACGCTCCCGCTATCGAGCCAATATGGAGAATCACCCAGGCCTGCTTCCAGCATGGTGTTGAGCTGGATACGGACGGCCCCTTTGGGCACGCCACTCAGTTTGAAATCTCGGGGTGCCGAGTTCTTGATCTTCAGACGATCGCTGATCAAACGGCGCCCTTGCCCACCTTGGGAAGCCTTATCCACCATCAAGGTCACTTCCATGGATGGCAGTTGGCCATCATCGTCGGGCGCATCGGCCATCTGGCGACGCACCTTCTCGTTCAAGTGCAGGTAATACAAGGGCGAGGCGGGCCAGCGCTCCACATCCAGCTGTCGATAACCCAGGCGCAAGTAACTGCCCTGCATCAAGAGGTGATAACCATCGGAGTCTTCGCTGCTGACACTTTCCAGCGTCACCATTTCCTCGCGGCTATCGGGGTCCATCTGGAGCACGTCCTTGTAGACGATGTCCTGATCCTTGATCTGATTATTGGAGTCAATAATCCCGATGTGGCGCAAAGTGGAACGCGGGCGCAGATTCGATACTTTGAAATTGAACTGGTCAATATTCATGTTGTAGCAAAGCAGGCACAACATGGCGCCTACCGAGGCCGTGCTCTTGGGATCGTCAATTCGACCATTGGTATGGAAGGGATACCAGCTACCGGTGCGGTAATTATGCAAAGGCAGCAAACGCGCTGGCGATACCGGCATTTGCGAGCGCATATAGGCCTGGACACCCGGCAGACGCGAAGGACGTCCGGCCATCAGCACAATGTCGCAATCGTAGTAGTTCAGCACCTCACTGAAGGCGCGCAAGGGGTCGTTGATGTTCAGGGAACCGCTGACCAGACCTTGGTGCAAATGGGCCAGATCAAAAGGCTGTTCAACCTTGGCCAATTCCAGATCGACGCGTTGACCGGCATGTTTGTGCAGCTCGTCCAGAACGTACTGAACGACCTTGCTGGAGACCCGTGGCAAAGCATCCGCCGAACCTGCCGAAGCATGGGACAGCGGTGCGTTGGCCTGATCGCCCTGCAAATGCTCGAACTCCAGCAGCTCGCCCCACGGCAAGGACTGGACGGCGCGCGGGTCTTCATGCGGATCGTAGGCTTCGTAGCGTTTCAGGAACTCCAGGCCCAGTGGTACAAAAACCTGCAGGGCCAGTTGCTGACGCAAAACGGCTTTATCAGCATCGGCTTTTTCATTGCCGCACAGCCGCGACAGGAACACATCCGTGTCTTGCACACCGGCATGGCTCAAGGCGTCTTCAAAAGCAGGCAGCACATAACGCTGAATGACGTCCAGCAAGATGTCATCCCCAGCCACGCGGAAACTGTCGCGGAAACGCTGCTTGGGCGAGATGGTCAGATTGCTGCCACCGCCCGCCCCTGCCGGGCGACGCAAGGTGTAGTCGCTGATCACGATATCGGTGGTACCGCCACCAATATCAATAATGCCCAGCGTCAGGGTTTCCCGATCTTCTTTGTAGGGAGCGGCAACCGCGTCAAAGAACTCGTCAGCATGGCCTGCAAAGTTCTGAGTAATTTCGGTAAACAGGTAGACCAGTTGAGAGCTGGTGGCTTCGTCCCACTCCACCCGGAACTCGGGCAGAGGCACAAGCAGGTTCTCCGGCATACGGCCCGACTCGGAAGGCTCCAGACCATAAGGGTCTTCTTCGCCTTGATACCAGTCCATGCTGGTCCACAACAAACCAATGGCCTGACGCAAACGCTCGGCCAGCAGGCTGCGCTCTACCAGCGGCATGCCGGGCGGCACGGTCAGAACGATATTACTCAAGCGACGTGGCTTGTTGGAGTGGCCTTGGCGTACCCGCTGGGCCGGGCTGTTGATTTGCAGCAGCGCCTGGGCCAGCACCTCGGTCAGCATGAAGGTCATGACCGAACTGCGTGAATAGAAAGGCTCGAACACCGGCAGACGATCATCTTCGTCCAGGGTGTACAGGGCTTCGCCACGCTCGTCGATATGCAGGGAGAACGGTGCCGCCAAGGCACGCGGTTCTGCATCGGAGCGGTCGTACTGCTGGCTGAAACGCCAGCCGTGCTTGTATTCGTTTTCATCCCACAAGTAACGCTTGGGGCTGGATAGCCCGGTCGTACCCTCGGTGCCGCGACGGCGGGCAGCCAGACGCGCGGCCTCATCCCCGACACGCACCAAAGTGGGCCAGGAAAAGGCGGTGGGACGTCCGCTTTTCAGGGACAAGTGGTTCTTGCCGAAGTCCGTCTGCGCAAACTCCACGCGACTTTCAAAAGGCTTGCTGTACACCTGATGTGGATGCGACAAGTCCCGCAATTGCAGCACATAGTTCTGCCGCAAGCCGGAATCGTCCTGACCGTGGTTTTCAATCAGAATCCCGCAAGTGCGCGAATTCCCCACGTCCAGCACCAAATCAACAGGAATGACCTGCTCACTTTGCCAGTTAGCGGCCAGCACCTTGATGTCCGGCAGACGCACCCAGGCCTCGGAGCGGCCATCCACACACTCATGCGGCGGCGCAAACAGGCTGAGCAAATTCAGGAAATGCAGCTGTGCCGAGTGCAAGGCGCTGACATCTTCACCAAAATCGATGTTGCGTGTTTTATTGACGTTGTCTTTATAGACTTCCAGCAACCATTCCTGAACCCAGTCGCGGTTCAGGAACCAGTCCATATGCGCGCTGTCGCAGGCAATGCGGAACAAGGCTCCGGCATTGATATCTTCACGCAAGGGGGCCAGGTAGGCCGCGCCCTCGGTCAGGTCCACCACACTGGTATCGCAGGCAAGCGTAATACGGTGCGTATTGCCGTCGCGATCAGGCGTTTCCAGGCGCACCACGCGCAGGCGGCTCCAACTGGCCGGGCCATGGTCAAAGCGATGCGGCGCCACAAAGCGCACATAGGGCACGGGCAGCCACAGGCCATCGAACAGGTCCAGGGTACGGCTCAAAGAGACATCACATTCCTGATCATTGCGGCCACCACCCTGGTACACCCCAACCTCGCCTTCGGGCTGATGGAACAGGGTTTGCTCCTGACCAAACTGCAGGCCTTCAAACAGAAAGCGCCAGTTCTGGCCGTTCGTGCTGAAGAAAGAATGGTTCAAGGTGCCCAGCTTCTTGCTGCCCAAAGTGGGAGCATTGATGTCAAAACCGAAGTCCATGAACTGGACTCCGGTGTTTTCAATCAAGGTAACCAAGCCATCGTGTTTGAGTAATTCAGGCAACATAAGATTCAAGCACTCATCATTCGGATTGCTGCAAGATCAAAGGAAAGGCATTGGAGCCGTACATGCCCGCGCATTGGGCGGCAGCGCCCGCCGCACCGGGATCGCACACAATCTTGGGCATATCGTAAGCGGCATTGTCCGTGCACTTCGCGGCGGAATTGGCATTCAAAATCAGGCGGCCCTGCTCAGACGAAGCAGACACGGGGGCTTCACACTGAACGCCGTCACCCCGCTTGATCTGCACATTGCCGGCACCGTCTTTCAACTGATATTGCAGTTGCACGGGTTTGCCGGTCTGACTGTCTTGCACACCCATGCGGGCAGCCCACTGGCCATTCAGGAAATCCATCTTGCCGGACTGCAAGGCATCGGGCGGCACCACCAAGGAACCAGGCGGGGTAGCAGGCGTTGTCGGAGCAGTCGGGTTGGCATCCAGTGCTGGGGGCGCGGCAGGATCAGCAGGCGGGTTTGCCGGGTCTTGAGGCAATTCAGGCGGCTGAGGATTGGCGTCTGCGCCGGGTTCGGCTGGCGGTGTAGGCGGCGTGGCATCAGGAGCCTGCCCCGCATCCGGAGCACCCGCTGCGGCAGGAGCTTCCGCCCCCGGAGCGGCTGCCCCTGGTGCTTCAACACCGGGAGCGGTGCCAGCACCCGTAGCGCCTGGAAGCACTGGAACGGTGCCCGTGGGGACAAGGCCTGTCGCATCCACACGACCATTCGGTAGCAAGGCGCCCGTATCCAGTTTGGGCAAGGACCAGCCCAACCAATTACGGACTTTCTCGGGTAAATAGCTGCCTACGCTGGAGGTGAAAGAACCCAACGGTGTATCGGGCACGACCGGCGTGGTGCACCAGCGCAAACCAAACAAGAGCAAGGCCAGCAACAAGAGCAGAGCCAGCAAACGCCACCACCAACGGGACCACCAACTGGCGGCCACCGGGGCCACAACAGGGGCGACCACGGGCTCGACAGGCGGCACTACCGGCGGGGCCACCACGGCTGCGGGTTTAGGCGCTGGCCTCAACGGCAATAAGGGGTCCTGGTTCTGATCCGCACCATGGTGCAGAAACCCCCAGAAGGTCAAAACGGGCTTGCCGTTGACCAGATAAACAAAGTTGTCGTCCGGGAAATAAAGCACGCGGCGCAGCAAGCTGGAAAACAGAGCCTTGTCGCCCAAAGCCTCTTGCTCTTGGGCATCCATCGTTGGGGCCATCTCGTTCAGCCGGGCCTGAAAAGCACTTAATTGCTTCAAGCCTTCTTCGCGTTCTTGCTCGGTGGCTGCAGTCCAGGGCACAACCTGGCCGGAGACCGGGCTGTACCAATCCAGCGTGGAACCCGTTTCATTGCTTTGCGGAATCGCCAGATGGTCAGCAAAGTTGCCTGCCCGACGGCGCAAGGCTTCTCGCAACTGTAAAGCGGAGCGAAATACCGGTCGACCGCCCTCACCTAAAGCCATGAAAGCATCGGCACGGCCACTGCGCAGTAAAACCCCTTGCTTCATTGAGTTCCCGAAAGAAAAAAAGAAACATAGTACAACAAATAGGAAGTATCAAAGCCTGTGGGAAATGCCCATTCATAGGGCTTACACAAGGGAAAAAACGAGCTTTGAACCTTAAAGATTGCTGAACACCAAAAAGAACTCAAGGTCGCTTTAGTCCTTGTGTTCTAAATAGATAGGGAAATAAGCAAACAGGGTTACGGCAAGAATATAAAAAATGTACGACTCTGTACATAAAACAAAATGGTTATTCGCCAAATAGCCAAGACACTGATTTTTTTAATTAAAACAAAAGTCCAATTCCGACCTCATCTGGCGTCCAAACCTGCATCGTGAAAATGGCGCCTGACCCTGCCCGCTTGCCAACGAGCTTCACCAGATACGGCCAAGCCGCCAAAAAACCACCACCCCGGTCATTCAGCTTGTTGTCATAGTCCTTTCACCTTGAGCCACTAGCATGAGCGCTACCCCTACAACTCAGCCTTGGCGCTATTGATCACTATGAGCAAACATATCTCAGACAAGACAGTACGTAACGTCAGTCAGAACACCCCTTTCAGTGAAATTCTGGAAAAAAGCCTGTCGCGCCGTGCCGTGATGCGCGGTGGTTTGGCGGCTGCCCTGGCCACCATGACCAGCTTTGGCCTGGCAGGCTGTGACAGCAATAGCACAGGTGGCAATTCCACTGATAACAGCGGCGGCGAGAAGCCGAACCCCGGTCCCGGCCCTGATCCGGAACCACCAGCAAGGGTCAAACTGGGTTTTGAATCCCTGCCCACCTCCATGACCGACGGCTGTGTGGTCCCCCCCGGCTACATCGCCCACGTATTGGCTCCCTGGGGCACGCCCATCAATGACAACGCCCTACCCTGGGACAAGAACGGCAATAACAGCTCCAACGACTTGCTCAACTCCATGGGCATGCACCATGACGGCATGCACTTTTTTCCGCTGGAGGGCAGCTCTACCGAGGGTTTGCTGGCCGTCAACCACGAATACATTGACTCAACAGCCCTGCACCCCAATGGTCCGACATTGGTCAATGGCAAGCGCCCGGCCGAGGAAGTGCGCAAGGAAATCAACGCCCACGGTGTGGCCATCATCCATATTCGCCGTAGCAATGGCCGTTGGGACATCGTTCAGAACTCGCGCTACAACCGTCGCTTTACCTCTGCCACTGCCATGAAACTGGCGGGCCCCGTGGGCGGTACGGACTGGGTCAAGACCCCCTTCTCGCCCAACGGCACGCAGGTGCGCGGCACCAACAATAACTGCGGTAACGGCACCACACCGTGGGGCACGTACATCACCGCCGAAGAGAACTGGGCGGCCTGCTTTGTCAACACCGGCAATCGCCCCGCACACCAGCTGCGCGTCGGCGTATCAGCAGGCCCCACTGGCCGCTACAAATGGGAAACGGCTGCCCAGGACCCTTCGGAAGTGCTGGGTGAATTCGCCCGCTTTAACGTCACCGAAACCGGCGCCAGCGCCACTGATGACTGGCGCAATGAGGTCAACGGCTTTGGTTACCTAGTCGAGATTGACCCCTACGATCCCAGCAGCATTGCCACCAAGCGCACCTCCATGGGCCGCTTCGCGCACGAAGGCTGCGCCTACAGCAAACCCGAAGCCGGCAAACCCCTGGCTTTCTACAGTGGCGACGACTCGCGCTTTGAGTACGTCTACCGCTTCGTATCTGACGCCAACTGGGACCCGAAAGATGCCGAGCGCACCGATCGTCTGGCCGTGGGCGCTAAATATCTGGACAAAGGCACCTTGTATGTAGCCCGTTTCAACGAAGACGGCTCGGGCGAATGGCTGGCACTGACAGGCACCACCCCAGGCAAGGATGGCGGCACCTTGGCTGATCAATTCCGGACCTTGGACGAAATCCTGATCAATACCCGTGGCGCAGCCGACTTTGTGGGTGCCACCCCAATGGATCGCCCCGAATGGACGGCCACCCACCCCAGCAACGGCGATATCTACCTGACGCTGACCAACAATACCAGCCGCAACGCGTCGACCGGCACCAACGCCGCCAACCCGCGACTGAACAACGTCAACGGTCACGTTATTCGCTGGCACGACGAACCCGGCTCGAACAAGTTCAAGTGGGACATCTTCGTGTTTGGCTCGGATTCGGGTGCAGACGCTGAGACCAACCGCTCTGGCCTGACCGATCTGAACCAGTTGGCCAGCCCCGACGGTCTGGGCTTCGACAGCCGTGGCATCTTATGGATTCAGACGGACAACGGTATTGACGGCGGTCGTAAAAACAATGTTGCCCGCGCCACCAACGACCAGATGCTGGCCGTGATCCCTGGCGCGCTGGCAGACAGCTCGGGCACTGGCCCGGCCATCAATGCCAGCAATCAGTCCGATCTGCGTCGCTTCTTCGTGGGGCCAAACGAAGCCGAAATCACGGGCTTTTCCATGACACCCGACCACACCAGCCTGTTCCTGAACATTCAGCACCCGGTGAACTGGCCAGCTTACGACACCCATGATGCGACGGTGGTCAGCATGAATACCGTACGTCCACGTTCTTCGACCGTGGTGATCCAGCGTACGGATGGCAAGCCTATTGCCGTGTAAGCGCAAGGGCGGGTTCGAGGCTTAAACCCGCCTGATTCCGTTTTCTGCTCAATTTTTGCCATGCGGGGCCGTCAATAGATGGCCCCGTTTTTTTGTTTGAAGCCACCGCTATCAAGGCGTCCGGGCAAAATGCGGAGATTTTTCTCAACCGTCCCCTAAAGAGTTTTTGGCCCCTTCCGTTAATGGTGCTGTACAGGAAGAACGCAGTGTGTCGAATGCGCGATCAGCCCCCTGGGGCCTAGCAGAACGCCAACGCTTTCCTGGGCAAAGGGCGAAACCGTTTCGCCGCTCTACTCAACATTGGGAGTTACCATGTCTGTTATCAATACGAACTCGCTTTCCCTGATTGCCCAAGGCAATTTGACCAAATCGCAAGGCGCACTGGGTCAAGCCATTGAGCGTCTGTCCTCCGGCCTGCGCATCAACAGCGCCAAAGACGACGCCGCCGGCCAGGCTATTGCCAACCGTTTCACGGCCAACATCAAGGGCCTAACGCAAGCTCAGCGCAACGCCAACGACGGTATCTCGATCGCTCAGACGACTGAAGGTGCCCTGAACGAAATCAACAACAACCTGCAGCGCGTACGTGAGCTGACCGTTCAAGCCGCCAACGGCTCGAATTCGCCCACCGACCTGAAGTCCATCCAGGGTGAAATCAAGCAGCGCCTGGACGAAATTGACCGCGTTTCGGAACAGACCCAGTTCAACGGCGTAAAAGTGCTGGCCAACAACGAATCGCTGACGATTCAAGTGGGTGCACACGATAACGAAACCATCGACATCAACCTGCAGCAGATCAACTCGACCACGCTGGGCTTAGGCAGCCTGACCGTTGCCAAGAACTCGCTGAACGTCAGCGACGCCATTGACACCGTCAAGGCCGGCGGCGGCGCTCCTGTCTCCGTAGACCTGGACGATGTCGCAACAGCTCTGGGCGTCGACGCCAAGAACCTGTCTCTGCACAACACCGAAACCGCCGCTGGCGCTTCGACCGGTCAATACGTGGTCAAGTCGGGCAACGACTATTACGCCGCTTCCGTTGACGACGCAACCGGCGGCGTCAAGCTGAACACCGTCGACACCAAGTTTGCCGACGCCGCTGGCGGCATCGCTACGGCTGATGCTGTTTCTTACACCGGTCAGTTCGTTAAAGTTGGCGCAGACGACGCCGGCGCTGCAACCGGCTACGTGACGATCCAGGGCAAAGTATTCTCCCTGGACCCCTCGGCTCTGGACGACGGCGGTGCCGCCGGCACGTTGAACGACGACCAAACCGGCACGACCATTGAACTGAGCACCAAGGGTGCCACAGTTGCGACCGATCAGTTTGCCGGTGCCGCCACTGTTGACCCTCTGAAGGCTCTGGACGCCGCCCTGCAACGCGTTGACTCCCTGCGCAGCGACCTGGGTGCCGTGCAGAACCGCTTCCAGTCCACCATCTCGAACCTGAGCAACACGGTCACCAATTTGTCCGCCGCTCGTTCGCGCATCGAAGACGCTGACTACGCCGTTGAAGTGTCGAACATGACCCGCGCTCAGATCCTGCAGCAAGCCGGTACCTCAGTTCTGGCCCAAGCCAACCAAGTTCCACAGACCGTGCTGTCGCTTCTGCGTTAATTCTTCGTAGCCGCTTATTCACTCCCTTTGCCTTAGGCTAACGGAGTGCAGCCAGACAAAAACCAGCCTGACGGCTGGTTTTTGTATTTCTTATTTATCCCATCACAAATAAGCTCTTAAAGCACGACGGTTGAAACACTTTTACTCGATCTAAAAAGCCGGCTTTTCTCTACGTTAAACAGACTTACTATCCTGCCTTCACCAAGCCTTGACGCACAAGCATTTGCTTCAAATTCGTAACTACCTTCACAGCTTTGGCATCCAGATTACGCTGACCTTTCAAACTGACCCCGTCATTCCCGGGCACAAGCCCCTTTACCCAAGCGTCACACAATACACGAGATAAAGCACTGTCAGCAAACTGCCCCTGATGAATCTTTTCCAACACCAAGTACTCGGCTGGGGTTAGTGTGATGTTAGCCACATTGTGCCAACGGTTATATTGACCAATTCCCTTGTGCTTCTGTCGACGCCACGCAGCCAAAGGCGCAAAACCAGCCAACAAACCCGCTGAGGTCCAAGGCTCACAAGCCTCATCATCAAGCTCAATCAAATAGCGTCCAAAATGAAAGAGACTTTCAAGCGCCGCCTGAGCTTGGTTTGCCGTTCCGACCTCGGGCAATTGAGTCAGCCGATCCAACAATTCCTGCCCACTAATTGACTGCGGCCAACTCTGATGTAAAACATCCAAAGCCGACTGAAGCTCTATCCCTTCGACATGAAGCAACTCACCACGGTTTGTTTTAAAGGCTCGGACATGCGCAGGGACATCATCATTTCGCTTACTCGATTCAAAATAACCAGAAAAACGCAAACCCGATAAACGACTCAAATCAGGAGCACTGAATATCTCACCCTCCCGAGCAGCATGCACCACCATGCTTTTACGAAAATTCCGTCCTACTGCAAAATCTAAATATTGCTGACGCATTAAACGATTCTGCCCAAATGCAATCAAACTATGGTTCAACTGGACATTCAGCCCAAAAACCTGACTACACTCCACGCGCGGCTCAGCATCCCCAACATGCGTCAGCCCCGCCTGAGAAACAATATCTGCAAACTCTACGAAGTAACACGGGCTATTAAAAGTCTCTAAATATTCATGAGCAATGTAATAGTCAGTATGTGACCTCAACTGCTGCACCGCATTGAGTAAGGAGGGGCGCAAAGAGTTACCGACCGCCAAACCATCCGATAACAAAGTTAACATTGCTCTCGCACTCTCCACCTTCTGTTCATCCCCCACAAAATGGCTATGCAGCAGCATTGCGTCACGCACAATCTCCCCCGCCTTCCAGCCTGGATAAGTGTTGTAGCTGATATACGCCAACCCCTCAGGCGACAGATTCTCACGGCAAACCCGTAATATGTCCTGACGCACTTCAGGTGGCACCCAGCTAAATACACCATGCACAATGATGTAATCGAACTGCCCAAATTCGGGAGTAATATCACTGATGCTTATTGCATGCAGTTGCACATTTTCTATACCCATGTGCTTGAGCAAGTCCTGACCTTGGTTGATCTGTACCGATGACAGATCCACGCCTACTATTTGGGCCTGAGGATACAAAATAGCAAAAGGAATCAGATTACCGCCAGCAGCACACCCTAACTCCAGAACGCGAGCATTCTGCAAAGGCACGGTTTGAATACCGTACAAAAAAGCTGCAGCGCGCAAATGCGCCGGCGCCGTATAAGAAAACGGATTTGACGTATAAGGCCGCTGATCATAAGCCTCAGCAATCTGTCTATCGATACCAGTAAAATTATCCAAACCGGACTCCAATAATAATGAAACTTGCAGCTTATGCTGGTTAGCTTTTTTTAAAATCTCGATTCATAGAAGAATAAGCCTAGCTTGTGCAAGTAAGCTCTTTATCCATCAAAAACCGGAATGCAGACTATTTTTTCAAAATGGTGCTTCACCCATTAGTACTAGTACGGTGTCTCCACGTTCTAATTGATGAGAAATCCATAAAAATGTCAGATTAATAGGAACACTACCACTCTATGGGCAGCCACATGCCCCTCAAAAAACAGGCAAAACCCAAAAGCCCATCAGCATAAAATCAAGCATATATCAACACCCTTTAGCCGCTTCTTTTCTGAACGAGCTTACAAAAGCACCTGAAACTCAGCACTGTCAGAAATAGCGTCCCACTTGTCTTTTGCCAGACTGGCACGGATACGGGCCACGGCCTGGCTACGAAGTTGAGACACCCGCCCTTCGGTCACCCCCAGCACCAGAGCGATTTCCTTTTGGTTCAAGTCTTGCTCGAATTGCAGTGCAAAGAGCAGCTTTTCACGCTCGGGCAGTTGATCGATGGCGGCAATCAAGGCTTGTCGCAAACCTTGAGAAGTCAACAAATTCAAAGGATTATCGAAGTAAGCCTGTTCGCGTGTGCTGTCTTCCAGAAACTCCAGCGCATCGGCGGACGGATCGGCGTGGCGCTTCAGGTCTTCGTAGTGAATCACCTGCACCCCGACCGCCTCGTCCAGCAGCTCGTAGTAATCATCCATGCTGATGGACAGGGCTTGGGCAATCTCCGGTTCGGTGGGCTCGCGCAACAAGTCCTGGCGCAAGGTGCTGACCGCCACTTCAATCTGCCGAGCTTTGCTGCGCACACTGTGCGGCAGCCAGTCCTGGCTGCGTAATTCGTCCAGCATGGCCCCGCGAATTCGGGTCACGGCATAGGTTTCAAACTGGGCCTCGGCCACGACCTGATAACGACGCACGGCATCGAGCAGACCCATCATGCCCGCCTGCATCAGATCATCCAGTTCCACACTGGGAGGCAGGCGCGACACGAGCTGGAGCGCCTGGCGGCGCACCAGTGGGGCGTACTGCTCAACCAGAACGTCTTCTGAACGAGGCATGGACAGGCACGAATCCAGACAATAAAGATGGCACTATTTTGCCTGCCGCCCCGGCCACACAGTCCCCAAATCAAACAGTCTTTCGCCATCTTATTCAGGCTTTAAACGACCCTGGGCTGGCCAGAAACACAAATAGTTCCTAAAGATACGCGCGTGAGTGCCGTAACTGGAACGTTACAGGTGCCAAGCCCTACCCACATTGCAGGCCTGCCACCAAGCCCCTTTGGAGTGATGTCATGATCAACTCAGTTTCATCTCAAACGACGGCCTTGGTGCCCCCGGCCTCCCCAGTGGAGCAGAACCCTGGCACCCCGGTGCCGTCGGCAGCCACCACGGTGCCCCCCATCAAGGAAAGCAGTACCGATACCCAGTTGCAGCAACGCTGGCCCGATAAACAGGAACCCGTACCCGGCATGGTCAACACGCTGGATGACACGCTGGATCAGATCAACAACTCGCTACAGGCCTGGTCCACCGGCATTCGCTTCAATATGGATGACGAGGCACAACGTCTGGTGGTCTCAATCGTGGACAACACAACCGGTGAGGTCTTGCGCACCGTTCCTTCTGACGCCGTTATCCAGATCGCCAAAATGATCGTCCAACTGCAAGGCAACACGGTCGACGTCAAGGTTTAAAAACCAAACTGGCATCGAAACCTCCCATTGACACGGGCTTTGCGCGCGGCACATTCGCGACAAAATAGGACACTACAGGAGTATTTGATATGGCTATTTCTTCAATCGGTATTGGCTCAGGCCTGAAATTGGATGACTTACTGGAAGATCTGCGAAAAGCAGAGAATGTCTCCCTGACCGCTATTCAGAATCGCCAAGTCGAAAACGTGAGTCGAATCTCAGCTTATGGGAAACTCAAAGCGTCTATTACTGCCCTGCAAAGCGCAGGAAAAACACTCAATGACCCAAGTCTATTCGGGGCAGTCAAGGTCAATGCTGCTGGCGACGGTATCTCTGTCACAGGAAACCACAAAGCAACCCCCGGCCAATACAGTATTGTGGTCGAGCAGCTTGCCAGCAAACACTCGCTGAGCACCGGCCAACTAAGTGACCGGACTACTCCACTCGGTGTTGATGGAAAAGTAACCATTACCCTACAAAATGGAACAGCACATACCTTGGATTTGACGGGCAAGGACACCTCTTTGCAGGGAGTCATGCAAGCGATCAATGCTGACCCTAAACTAGGCGTTACCGCGACTATCATTAATAACGGTGATCCCGATCACCCCTATCAATTAGTTTTAACCGCCTCTGACACCGGAGAGCAGGCTTCCATCAAATCTATTTCTGTAGACGGAAACGCCAATCTGGACAGCCTGCTTTCTTTTACAGCAGCCACTGAAAGCAGCCCTGCTCAGGGTATGGAGCAACTGAGTGCAGCCGTCAACGCCAAAGCAACAATTAATGGCATTGACATCATCAGTCAAAGCAATACCCTGAAAGACACTGTAGAAGGGTTGGAGATCACTCTCAACAAAGCCAGCTCAGAAGCAATCAGCCTGGATGTGACGAGAGACGACAGTATCCCAACCAAGGCCATTACCGATTTTGTTGAAGCCTATAACGCCTTAAACAGTACGATTCGCTCACTGACCTCCTACGATGTCGAAAACAAAAAAGGCTCTGCCTTAACGGGCGACTCCATGCCCCGCCGGGTTCAGTCCAGCTTACGTTCAACATTGAACATTCCAACTACTGAGGGAAATCTACGCTCTCTAGCCTCGATGGGTATCACGGCTGACCCAAAGACAGGAGACTTGGTCATTGATGACAAAAAGCTGGCAGCCGCGCTGAAAGATAATATGGCTGATGTCCAACGTCTGTTTGCTGGCGAGGATGCCATTGGAAACCGCATTAATAAAGCGGCAGATGAATACGTCAAAAAGGGCGGTTTCATCGACAATGCAACCGACGGTGCTGACAAAATTGGGAAAACCCTTGAAAAACAAGCCCTTGCCACTGCCGAACGTATAGACAACAAGATTGAGGCTTATCGTAAGCAATTTATTCAGTTAGACAGAATGGTCAACCAAATGAAAGGCACCAGCGATTACCTCACCCAGCAGCTATCCATGCTGGGCAATATGAACAGCAACAAATAAACCCCTATGAGCTATCCTGCCCCTTCCCGTCGCTTTGGCCAACAATCGGTCCGCGCCTACGCTCAAGTAGGTCTGGAAACCGAGGTCCTGAGCGCAAGCCCCGAGCATCTGATTACCCTGCTCTTTAACGGTGCGCGCACCGCCATGCTGCAAGCACGCCTGCATATGGAACAGGGCAATATTGCCGGGCGGGGGCAGTCTTTATCGAAGGCTATTGATATTGTCGATAGCGGCCTGAAAATGGCGGTCGATACTGAAAAGGGCGGAGAACTGGCACGCAATCTGGTTGCCACCTACGACCTGATCTTGCATAACCTGATGCTGGCCAATCTTCGCAATGACGCGGAAAAGCTGGCACTGGCCGAGCGTTTGCTGACCGATATTGCCGATGCCTGGCGCAGCAATATTGATACCCAACGTGCCAAGCAACCAGCTTGACCCCGAGGTTTGCAAGACAGATTCTATTGCTGACCTGCACCTCCAACCTCCTTTGCGCCTTTAGCGCCTGGTACGAACATGAGCGATACCTCTAACCCGATCGTCGATCAATATCAAATTATCGCCAGCATCACCCGTCACATGCTGGAGCTTGCCCAAATGGCACGCTGGGAGGATGTGTTTGAGCAGTCCGAACGCTACCAGCTCGCCGTGGAAAAGCTCAAGAACATGGAAGACCTGTCTATCACTGAGAAGCAGGCACGCCGTCAGTTGCTGACCCAAATTCTGGAAGACGATGCCCAGATCCGCCATCTGGCCACCCCTGAACTGGGCCGCCTGGGTGCGTTGCTGGACAATATGAAGCGCCAGCAGACCGTTTTGCAAGCGTATTACACGCCTAGCGTCCTTCCATGAGCGTAGGCGGCCCCTCCCCTTTGGGGACGCTGCTTATTCAACGGCTCGATGCCGTTTTGGGTATCAGCACCGGACAGCAAAGCAATATTGCCACGGGCGCCCGCCCAGATGCGATCAGCCAAACACCGGGCAGCCAACGCCCCGAGCGCGTTGAGAACCAAACCGCTCGCGATCAACGCCAAAGTGTCGATCAAGCCCGCGCCCACACACAAGGCCGCGACAGCCGGAATCTGCGCACTCAACAGGGTCAAACCTCGACAGATCCCAGCGTCAATGCGCGTGGCCCTAACACGGCCACCACCAGCTCGGCCCCCACAACTTTGGGGCGCACGGCCCAATTGATTCTGTCCTTGCTGGAGCGCTTCCCGGACCGTGCCCCGGCCATCCAGGGACGACACGCCTTATTACCCGGTCGCCCCGGCGTGCAAACAGACGGGAATGAATCCGCGCGCCCCGGCGCTGACTCCCAGGCAGGAGCACGTGCAGGCTCCACCCAGAACACCGCCAGTACCATCGCGACCCTGGCCCAACAAAGACTGCCCTTGCCCGGCAGCGCCGCAACAGGTGGCGCCAACGCAAGCTCTGCCAGCGCAAGCACAGCAGGCACCAGTGCCACTGGAACAGCGCCACCCACAGGCATGCCCGGCACCGGAACACCGGCCACAGGCGCCGCAGCGCATAGCGCACTGCCCACCGGCAGCACCGCCGCACTGGCCCAGCATTTCACCCAAGCCTTGCCGCAAGCCCTGCAACAGAGCGGGCTGTTTTACGAGTCCCACCTAAGTGATCTGCACTTTGGACAACGCAACGTAGGACAACTGCAGCAAGAGCCACAAAACCTGAATCGTCCCGTGGCTGAAGCCAACACGGGCACAAACCACACGACTCAAGCCCAGACGAATACTCAGGACCCAGCCAATAGCCTACTGGTGCGGCAGCAACTGGACACGCTGGCCCACCAGAATCTGCAATGGCAGGGTCAAGCCTGGCCGGATGCCGACATGAACTGGGCCGTGCAACGACACCAAGCCCAATCAGAGGAAGAAACTGAGCACTGGTCCAGCACCTTGCAACTGAATCTGCCCACCCTGGGGGCAATCACCTTGCGGCTCAATCTCCTGAATCAGCAATTGCTGGTTCATATCCAGGCCGATCAGTGTGCAGATTATCTGGACGAAAACAGCCTGCCCTTGCGCGAGCGCTTGCAAGACCAGGGCCTGTTCCTGAGTCAACTGCAAATTGAAGCCGACCCGAACCTGCCGCAGGACGTACCCGATGAGCCATGATGTCCCGACCCCTCGCCCACAGGCGCTGGCCTTGCGCTACGATCCTCAGGACGGCGCACCACGGGTGGTGGCAAAAGGCTATGGCACGCTGGCCGAGAAAATCATCGAAACCGCGCGCGAGCACAATCTGTATGTACACGAGTCCCCCGAGCTGGTCGGTCTGCTGATGCAGGTGGATCTGGACCGCCACATTCCCCCTCAGCTCTATCAAGCCGTGGCCGAATTGCTGGCCTGGCTCTACGCCCTGGAACAGGGCCATCCCCAGGCTACACAAGCCTTGCAGGCCTTGCACGACGCATCCAAACCTTGATGCCCTTGTTTATAAGGGCTGAAAAGCCCCTGTTTTTGGGCTTAGATACCCTGCTTAGCCTGGCCTTCTACCCGTTACATTAAGCACGGCAAGCTGCCCACACCTGTGCGCGTGGCCTATCCTGACTTTCTGGCAAGCGAATATGTCGATTTCCAATCTTTCCAGCATTGAAAACCTTTTGGCCCAGATGCGCGCAGTCGCGCAAGCGGCCGGGGCTTCCAGTTCTGTGTCCTCCTCGGCCAGCAGCGCCGCCCCCGGTGGCTTTGCCGCCGAGCTGGCACGCTCTTTGAACCGGGTGTCCCAGGCACAAAATGAAGCCAGCGCCCAGGCCCAGGCCTTTGAAATGGGCGAGCCCGGAGTTTCTTTGAATGACGTGATGATAGACCTGCAAAAAGCCAGCGTCGGTTTTCAGGCCACCGTTCAGTTACGCAACCGCTTAGTGGCTGCCTACCAAGAAATTGCCAGTATGCCGGTATAAGTGCCTGACTCTTTCGTACCCGCCGCCCTTTCCTTAATGCTGCCTGAGCACGCCCTGATTTGAACTCCCCTGATTCCATGCAGAACCCTGCCTCTGCCTCACCAAGGTCATCCATGAGTCAGACCGCACAGTTGCTGAACAAACTCCCTGGCTACGACACGCTACGCACCCTACCCAAAGTGGTGCTGATCGGGCTGGGTGCCGCACTGATTGCTCTGATTGTCGCCCTCTTGCTGTGGAGCCGTGGGCCTGCTTACCAGGTTCTGTTCTCCAACCTGGACGACCGCGATGGCGGTGCGATTGTCTCGGCCCTGGGCCAGATGAACGTGCCTTACCAATTCAACAGCAACGGCACCGCCATTTTGGTGCCACAGGATCGTGTGCACGATGTGCGTATGCAAATGGCCTCACAAGGTCTGCCACGCAGCGGCAATGCCGGTTTCGAGCTGCTCGATCAAAGCCGTTTTGGCGCCAGCCAGTTCACCGAACAAGTGACGTATCAGCGGGCCCTGGAAGGCGAACTGGCTAACTCCATCAAGGCCGTGCATGCCGTCAAGGAAGCGCGTGTTCACCTGGCCATGCCACGTGAAACCTTGTTTGTGCGCGATCGTCAGTCTCCCACCGCCTCTGTCGTGCTGTCGCTGTACCCAGGCCGTGACCTGAGCGAGGGCCAGGTTTCCGCCATCAGTTGGCTGATCTCTTCCAGCGTACCCAATCTGCAGGCCGACAAGGTTTCCATCATTGACCAGAATGGCCGCTTGCTGACAGCGCCCACCGGTGAGATGGGCGCTGATAATCAGCAACGCAATTTTGTAAACGATATTGAATACCGCGCCGTCCAACGTATTCTGACCTTGCTGAACCCCCTGGTCGGTGCCGGCAACGTCCGTGCGCAAGTTACCGCCGAAGTGGACTTCTCGCGCCGCGAACACACCTCCGAGGTCTACAAACCCAACCAGCTGCCCGGCCAGGCCGCAGTGCGTAGCCAGCAGACCAGTTCGTCCCTGCAGCGCAATCCGCAACAGCCTCAGGGCGTACCCGGCGCTTTGAGCAATCAGGCCCCCAATAATGCCGTCGCCAATCTGGTGAACCCGCCTGCCGCGCCCAATCAGCCCCAGGCTCCTGCGGCCGACCCGGCCAATGCGGCAACACAAACGGTCAATGCCGCGAACGCGACGGCTGCCGGTACAGACCCGTCGCTGGTATCCCTGGCCGAGCAAGCCCGCTTGCTGCAAAACACCGGCAATGCGCGTAACGACTCCACCGTGAACTACGAAGTGGATCGCACCATCAGCCACGTCAAAGGTCCCTTGGGCCAATTAAACCGCCTGTCGGTGGCCGTGGTGGTGAACTACCGCGATACGGACAAGGACAAGCAGCCGCTGGATCAGGCAGAACTGGACAAGATCAGCGATCTGGTCAAGCAAGCCGTTGGTTATTCGGCTGAACGAGGCGATAGCCTGAGCGTGGTGAACGGACAGTTCAACGAGCAAGGCGATATTGATACCCCCTTCTGGAAAAATCCGGAGTACCGCGAGCTCGCCATGGAACTGGTCAAATATCTAGTCTTTGCATTCATTTTGTTCATGGCGTGGCGCATCGTCATCAACCCCATCATCCAGGGCCTGATCCAGGCCAAGGCGGTCGCTGACGCGCGCGTCGAACGCCAGAAAGAGGAATCCGCTCGCGAGCAGGCCGCCGAACAACGTGCCGCTGAGATGAGCCGCTACGAAGAGAATCTGAACACCGCCCGCACGATGGCTCACGATGATCCACGCGCTGTGGCTATGGTGTTGCGCTCCTGGTTAAACAAAGATGAAAAAAATGAAAACGGCTAAACCGGACGATTCCATCGAACGCAGTGCGATTTTGATGATGTCCTTGGGGGAAGATGCCGCCGCCGAGGTGTTTCGCCACCTCTCGCCTCGTGAGGTACAGCAGCTCAGTACCGCCATGGCGTCCTTAAAGCAACTGACCCGTGCCGATATGGACGATGCTCTGGAGAGCTTTCGCCAGGAAGCCGACCAGTTCATGGCGGTGGCGCTGGACTCCAATGCCTACATCCGCTCCGTACTGAACAAGGCTCTGGGCTCGGACCGAGCCGCAGGTCTGATCGAGGACTTGCTGGAGAACGGCGAAGGCAGCAGCAGTGGTATTGATGCCCTGAACTGGCTGGATGCGTCCAGCGTGGCCGAGCTGATTGCCGACGAACACCCCCAAATTATTGCCACGATTCTGGTGCATCTGGAGCGTGATCGCGCTGCCGACATTCTGGGCTACATTCCGGATCGTTTGCGCGATGATGTGGTCCTGCGTATTGCCACGTTTGGTGGCGTACAGCCCACTGCCCTGAACGAGCTGACCGAAGTGCTGAACGGCATGCTGTCGGGTCAGGGCGCCAAACGCAGCAAGATGGGTGGCCCGCGCACAGCAGCGGAGATGCTGAACTACATGAACGCCAACCTGGAAGAGTCCGTGCTGACCAGCTTGCGCAGCATGGACGCGGATCTGACCCAGCGCATCGTGGACGAGATGTTCGTATTCGAGAACCTGGCCGATGTGGAAGACATTGCCATCCAGTTGTTGCTCAAGGAAATCGAAACCTCTGCATTGACCATTGCCCTGAAAGGTGCGCCCGAGGAGTTGCGCGACAAGTTCTTCCGCAATATGTCCAACCGTGCCGCCGAAATGCTGCGCGAAGACATCGACGCCCAAGGCCCGATCCGCATGTCCAAGGTGGAGCAAGAGCAAAAAGCCATTGTGCAGGTGGCCCGTCGTCTGGCCGAAGCTGGCCAGATTACGCTGGGTGGCCTAAGTGGGGACGAGTATGTCTAAGACGGCCCCGTTTGGGCAGTGCTTACACGCCCAAACCCGTACGGTCCTGTGTCCAGGCACAAACCACCTGCGCGGGAGCCTGTAAATGTCCAGCCACCGTAAAGCCTCGGCCTATTCGGACCTTCAGGAAAGCTGGAGCCGCTGGCAAATGCAGGGGCTGGATGATCCTGTTGTCGCCCCGGAACCGGAAGAATCGGAATTCGTCCCGCCTACGCAGGAAGAACTGCAACGCGATCTGGAAAACCAGCGCAGCCAGGCCCAGGAAGAAGGTCATGCCCAAGGCTATCAGGCTGGCTTCAACCAGGGGCATGCCGCTGGTCTGGCAGCAGGCCAGGAAAGCGGTCACGCACAGGGCTATGAAGCGGGACTGGCGGCTGGCATGGCCAAGGCCCAGGAACAGATCGACCAGTACATCAAGGAATTTGTTGCTCTGAATCAGAACTGCGCCCAGTCCATCGAACTGATGGATCAGGAAATGGGCCAGTCCCTGATTGAGCTGGCCACGCGCATTGCCGAGCATGTGTTGCAAAGCACCATCAAGACCGAACCCAGCCGCATTCGCGATCTGGTGGCTGAGGTGCTGCGCAGCGATCCGGGCGATACCAGCGCCCTGGAGCTGACCTTGCACCCGGACGACATCAGCCTGGTGCGTGAATTTCTGATCGAGCAAGGCGAGCCCCGCGCCTGGCGTCTGCAAGAAGATCCCCAGCTACAACGCGGCGAATGCCGTGTGCGCTCCAGCTATGGCGATATTGACGCCACCTTTGCCACCCGCTGGAAACGAGCCCTGGCCAGCCTGGGCTTGCCCGTGGCCTCGGAGCCTTGAATGGCAACGCCCCTATTGGCCTCCTCCCCCGAACGCTGGCGCGCCCAGTTGCTGTCCGCACAGCAGCGGGTTCAGGCCATTGAGCCGAACCTGCGCAGTGGCCGCGTGGTCCGCGCCACGGGTCTGGTATTGGAAGCCACCGGTTTGAAGCTGGCAGTAGGGGCTGCCTGCAAAGTGGAGCTGTCGGCTGCGCAAAACATCTGGGCCGAAGCCGAAGTCGTGGGCTTTGAGGGCAGATCCCTCTATTTGATGCCCTTAAGTGAAATCTCCGGCCTGCCTCCCGGCGCCCGCGTAGTACCGGTTGAGGCGCAATTGCAGCCACCCGTGCCACTACCCGACTCCGATCAGCCCGACAGCCTGCCTGCTCAGGCGCGCTCCCGCCATGTCCCGGTTGGGCCCGGCTTGTTAGGCCGAGTCGTCGATGGCAGTGGCAATCCGCTGGACGGTCTGGGCCCGATCGACGCACAAGCCTGCGTCTCACTCAGCCACACCACCCCCAATCCGCTCAAGCGCAGTCCCATCGACACCGTGCTGGACGTGGGCGTGCGTGCCATCAATGGTTTGCTGACGGTGGGCCGTGGTCAGCGCATGGGCCTGTTTGCTGGCTCCGGCGTCGGCAAGAGTGTGCTCCTGGGCATGATGGCCCGCTACACCCAGGCCGACATCATTGTCGTGGGCCTGATCGGCGAGCGGGGCCGCGAAGTTAAAGAGTTTATTGAACACAACCTGGGTGAAGAGGGTCTGCGGCGCTCGGTCGTGGTCGCAGCACCTGCTGACGTCTCACCCTTGCTGCGTTTGCAAGGGGCGGTATACGCCACCCGTCTGGCCGAGTTTTTCCGTGATGAAGGCAAAAACGTCTTGCTGATCATGGATTCGCTAACCCGTTATGCCATGGCCCAGCGTGAAATCGCGCTGGCCATTGGCGAGCCTCCCGCCACCAAGGGCTACCCTCCCTCTGTGTTTGCCAAGCTGCCTGCCCTGGTGGAGCGCGCCGGCAATGGCGAGCCCAATGCACAAGGTCGTTGCGGCTCGATCACCGCGTTCTACACCGTGCTGACCGAGGGTGATGACCAGCAAGACCCCATTGCCGATTCGGCCCGCGCGATTCTGGACGGCCACATTGTGCTGTCGCGCAGTCTGGCGGAAACCGGCCATTACCCAGCCATTGATATCGAAGCCTCCATCTCGCGGGTCATGCCCAGCATTGTGGATCCGGAGCAGATCAAGATGGTGCATCGCTTCAAGAGCCTGCTCTCCAGCTATCAGCGTAACCGCGACCTGATTGCCGTTGGCGCCTATACCCGTGGCAATGATCCCGCCATTGATCAGGCCATTGACCGTTTCCCCTGGCTGCAAGCCTATCTGTGCCAGGGTATGCAACAACGTGTGGACGTGCCACGCGCCTTTGATGAATTGAACGCCGTTTTAAATAGCGAGCAATAGCCATGAAAGCCAATGCCTCTTTACAAACGCTGGTCGATCTCAGTCAGAACAATGTGGACGATGCGGCCCGCCATTTGCAAGAGCTGCGCACGGAGCGCGATGCCGCCCATTCGCAGCTGGACATGTTGCAAACCTATCGCCAGGACTACGCCCAGCGCCTGCTGAATGTGGGTCAAACCGGGGTAACCATGGCGAATTACCACAATTTCCGCCGCTTTATCGTGACATTGGACCAAGCCATTTCCCAGCAAAATAGTGTTATCCAAGCGCTGGAAGAGAAAATGGAGCAGGGACGCCAGCTCTGGTATGGCCACCTGCAACGCTTGAAGGCCTATGAAACCTTGATCGACCGCCGGCTCCAGACTCAACAAGTCCAGCAACAAAGAATGGAACAACGAAACAGCGATGAAATCGCTGCTCGTCTCTTTACCCGTAGCCAGACCGCCTATTAAACAAGCGCCGCCATGACTTCGCCCTCTCTTTCGGTTTTACCTGCGGCCCCTGCCGCACCCTCGGCCCCCGCCACTCACACGGCCGGGCCTGCGGCTGCGCATGCGCCCAAAGACGAAGGTTTTGCCCGGCACTTGCACACGCAACAGCAACAGGTGCAAAACAAAGGAGCTGGCAAAACACCGGCACCTGCCAAACAGGACAGCGCCAAAACCCAGGTTCCTACAGACAATCCCAAACTGGCAGACGCGGTAGCCGAACAAGCCGACACCAGCGAGCTGGACACCCTGATCAAGGACCCTGCCCTGCTGCTTGCCGATCAAAGCGATTTGAACCTGGACACCGAGGCTCAGGCCAATAGTGGCCTACCCGCCATGGCCTTGTCGATTCTGTCTCAAGTGCAGGCCATCAAAAATGGCAAGGCCGATCTCAACGCGGCACAAACCGATAGCAAACTGCCTCTGAAAGGGGCTGATACACGCCAGATTCTGGCGACCGACTTGAATGACAACATCCGCCGACAGCCTCAGACGCTCCCCTTGAGCGCGGCTGAGGTGCGAACCGATGTTGACCTGAAGGCTGAACTGACTACGCCCAAAACCGTGGAAATCAGCAATCCAGTCGCTGCCATAGCTGCCCGCAAACCTGCCATCCATGCCACGCAAGTGCTCAATCACAAGCCGCCTAGCGCCGACATCTCCACCACGGCGGTCTGGTCCCAGACTCAGTTGATGGATGAAGCATCGGCCAGCCTGGCGGCCTTTGGTCGACAAATTGCTGAAGATGCACGTGCTGGCGTGAACCTGAACCTGCCGGCGCTAGATGCGTCCTTGCTGGCCCAACTGACCGCCACACCGGGCGCTACCCAGACCCACAGCCCAGCGACTTTGCCCAGTCCCATGACGCTGGCCGTTGCCACGCCGGTTCACTCCCCCGAATGGGGAGCCGCCATGGGCCGTCAAATGATCACTTTGGCCCAACAGGCTCAGGGGGGCGTTCAAAGTGCTGATATCCGCCTGGATCCACCCGAACTGGGCCCCTTGCGCATTACCTTGCAGATGCAAGATGGCGTGGCACACGCCATGATTACCTCGCCCCACGCCCAAGTCCGCCACACCCTGGAACAGTCCTTGCAACAACTGCAACAACAGTTTGCAGACAGTGGCCTGAGCCTGGGACAGGCTGATGTAGGTGACCAGCACGCCTCGCACCAAGCTTTTCACGAGCAATTGGCGGCCAAGGGCAATCAGGGCGATCAACCCCGCTTCAGCCTGGACGGGATGGCTTTGCCTGACGAGACCGGCTCCTTGGTGAACAGCAGCACTACCCGCTCGCTCAATCCTGACGCGCTGGTTGATACCTTCGCCTGACTCACAGCCTCACAGACAGCCCGGCAAAAAGCATGATTAAGCTCGAAAAGCAGCGTCTATTCGCCGGGCCTGTCCTGTCTGACCTCCGGCACAATAGCTCAGGCATGCAGTCAGGCTCAGGCCAGACATGCGTTTGTCTGTTTGTCATACGCTAGAAAATTCAACGCTCACATCACATGGCCCGAAAAGCACCCACCAAACTTGCACGCCTGATGAAAACCGGTCTGCTGGTTCTGTTTATTATCGCCGCTAGCGTGGGCGCAACGCTGTACTACTCCCTGCAACAAAGCAGCACGCCTGCCTGGTTGGCCTGGGCAGAAAAAGGCCAGTCGGTTGAAGCCGCAACTGCGCCTGATGCCCCCCCGGAGGTCAAAGTCAACGTCAAGCCCATCTTTGCGCCCCTGGATCCCTTTACCGTCACCCTGAACGAGAATGGTCGCTCGCGCATCCTGTACGTAGGCATTACCTTGCGTGTCCAGGACGATGGCTCGCGTGCCATGCTGGTGGAGTACATGCCGATGGTGCGTGACCGCGTACTCAAGATTCTGGCTGAACAGCGCCCCACCTACATCCAGACTTCCGAAGGGCGTCAAGCCTTGGTTGCACAGCTTAGCGCCGGCCTGAAAGAGCCCTACGCGCTCAATACCGCTGTACCGACCATCAATGATGTCCTGTTCACCGCCTTTGTCATCCAATAAATGTCGTATCAGAGCTTCCTATCCCAAGACGAAGTCGATGCACTGCTGGCCGGTGTTACCGGCGAAGGCGCTGACACCAAGCCCTTAAATGAAAACCTGACTGGCGTACGGGCCTATGACCTGACTTCGCCAGACCGGGTAGTGCGTCACCGCATGCAGACCCTGGAGCTGATCAACGAGCGTTTTGCCCGTCGCTTGCGCTCGACCATGCTCAGCTTCATGCGCCGCAACGCGGACATTACCGTCGGCTCCATTCGTATTCAGAAGTACTCGGACTTCGAGCGCAACCTGCCCGTGCCCAGCAATCTGAACATGGTGTCCTTAAAGCCCTTGCGCGGCGTGTCGCTGTTTACCTTCGACCCGAACCTGGTCTTTTTGATTATCGACAGCCTGTTTGGTGGCCATGGCCGCTACAACACCCGTGTCGAGGGCCGCGACTTCACCACCACCGAGCAGCGCATCATCCAGCGTTTACTGACCCTGACCCTGGAGAGCTACTGTGGTGCCTGGGAGTCCATCTACCCGCTGGAAGCGGAGTACATGCGCTCAGAGATGCACACCAAGTTTGCCAGCATCAGCAGCAGCAACGACATCGTGGTGGTGACCTCGTTCAATATTGAATTTGGTGCCCAAGGCGGCAATCTGAACATCTGCCTGCCCTACTCCATGATCGAGCCGGTGCGCGACCTTCTGACGCGCCCCTTGCAAGACAAAGGCACCAACGACATTGACCAGCGCTGGACTCACCAGCTCTCGCGCCAGGTGCGCAGCGCCGAGGTCGAACTGATTGCCAACTTCGTCAACATAGACATGACCATTGCCGAACTGACTCAGCTCAAGGTCAATGATGTGTTGCCGATTGAAATCCCCACCCTTATTGAAGCCCACGTGGATGGTGTACCGATTCTGGAATGCCAGTATGGCACCTCCGGCGGCCGCTACTCCTTGCGGGTAGAAAACATCTTGGCCACCCACGACAGCGATTTGACTAAAGGTAAGTCCCTATGAGCGACCCTCACAACCCTAACGACCGGTCTGCGCCCGAGGACGACTGGGCAGCCGCGATGGCTGAGCAACAGGCTGGCAGCCAAAGCAGCACCCAAGCCCAAGGATTGGAACAGCCCCTGCAGGATGACTGGGCCTCGGCCCTGGCCGAGCAAAGCGCCGCCGCTCCTGTGCACGACGAGCCCAGCCCAGCCAGCAATCTGTTCCCGCCCATAGAGCACGCCCAGACCAATGCCACCACCGATATCGACATGATCATGGACATTCCAGTCCAGTTGTCGGTGGAACTGGGCCGCACACGTCTGACCATCAAGAACATTCTGCAACTGGGCCAGGGCTCGGTGGTGGAACTGGACGGCCTGGCCGGTGAGCCGCTGGATATTTACGTGAACGGCTACCTGATTGCTCAAGGCGAAGTGGTCGTGGTGGACGA
Organism: Alcaligenes sp.; assembly: GCF_050255915.1. NCBI lineage: Bacteria > Pseudomonadati > Pseudomonadota > Betaproteobacteria > Burkholderiales > Alcaligenaceae > Alcaligenes > Alcaligenes sp. The sequence continues at coordinate 91,853 of NZ_JBFWIQ010000008.1, read as the reverse complement.
TAAATACGGTATTCGCGTCACCGACATCGTGACCCCATCGGACCGTATCCAACGCCTGAACGGCCGCCGCTAGAGCATGGAACAAGCCCAGCTCGTCAGAATCATGCTTAGCCTGCTGCTGGTTGTAGGCCTGATTCTGGCAGCCGCCTGGGTTGCCCGTCGTGGCGGGCTACTGAAAAACAAGAACCAGCAACGTATCAAGATTCTGGACAATCAACGCCTGGGGCCACGCAGCAGTGTGGCCTTGGTGCAGATCGATGGCCAGGAAATTCTGATTGGCATCACCCCTCAACAGATCAGCCTGCTGCACACCGCGAACCCTGCTGGCTCCGAACCGAACTTCCAGGCCCATCTGGACCAGCACCGTGCGCCCCGCTGACCGCCTCATGACCGCACACCTTTCTCCCGCCCAGCGCACTGGCCTGATCGTGCTTCTGGCCTTGATTGGCCTGTTCCTGCCGTCCCAGACCTGGGCCCAGGCTATTCCGGCCATTACCAGCACAGCTGGCCCGAACGGTTCGCAGACCTGGTCGCTCAGCATCCAGACACTGGCCATGCTGACCATGATGTCCTTTCTGCCAGCCGCCTTGCTGATGATGACCGGTTTTACCCGCGTCATCATTGTGCTGGGGCTGCTGCGAAATGCGATGGGTACGGGTACAGCACCACCTAACACCGTGCTGGTGGGCCTGGCCCTGTTTCTGACCTTCTTTGTCATGTCGCCGGTGTTTGATCAGGTCTATCAAGACGCCTACAAACCTTTGTCGGAAAACAAGATCAGCTTTGAGACCGCGCTGGAGCAAGGCGCACAGCCCCTGAAAACATTCATGCTGCATCAGACCCGCGAGGCGGACTTGAAGCTGTTTGGCGATATGGCGGGCGTGGCTGAGCTGCAGACGCCGGAAGACGTGCCCTTGCGCGTGCTGGTGCCCGCTTTTGTGACCAGTGAGCTGAAAACTGCCTTCCAGATCGGCTTTACAATTTTCATTCCCTTTCTGATCATTGACCTGGTCATTGCCAGCGTCCTGATGTCCCTGGGGATGATGATGGTCCCGCCGGTGACCATCTCGCTGCCCTTTAAGCTCATGCTGTTTGTGCTGGCCGATGGCTGGCATCTGCTGCTCGGCTCCCTGGCCCGCAGCTTCTACCAATAAAGGACTGTCATGACTCCCGAGACCGTCATGTCCATGACCTATACCGCCCTGAAACTGGCCCTGTCCATGGCCGGCCCCATGTTGATTGTGGTGCTGGTGGTCGGTTTGGGCATCAGTATTTTTCAAGCGGCTACCCAGATCAACGAGATGACACTGTCCTTCATCCCCAAGCTGCTGGCGATGGGTATTACCGTTGTGCTGCTGGGCCCTTGGCTGATCAACAATATGGTCGACTACATGCAGGGCCTCTTGCGAGGCATTCCTGGACTGGTCAACTAAGACCGGCCACCGCGACAAGGAGCCCTTTGTGAGTACACCACCGTGTGACTGGCCAAGCGCAGGGCCTTGTTCACTCAACAGGCCCTAGGTTTGCTGCCGTGCTCGACCTGAATTCTGCCCAGCTCTATGCCTGGCTTAATGCCTTTTTGTGGCCCTTCATCCGTATTCTGGCCACCCTGGCCACCGTTCCCTTTTTCAGCGAATCTGCGATCCCCAAGCGGGCCAAAGTGGGTCTGGGTTTTGTCCTGACCCTGATTATCGCGCCCTCCCTGCCGCCCCTGCCTGACCTGCCCACCGCCTCTTACGAGGCTTTGCTGATTGCAGCTCAACAAGTCTTCATCGGGATTGCGCTAGGGTTGACCATGCGCATCGTGTTTGCGGCGGTGCAAACGGCAGGCGAGTTTATCGGTCTGCAAATGGGTTTGTCTTTTGCCTCATTTTTTGACCCGGCTACCGGCGCCAATACCGCCGTGCTGTCACGTTTGCTGAACGTGATTGCCGTGCTGACCTTTCTGGCCCTGAACGGTCACCTGCTCTTGCTCGGTGTTCTGGTTCGCACCTTCCATGTGCTGCCTATCGGAGCCGACCTGCACATCAATGGCTGGGGTGCCTTGCTGGATTGGAGCAGTGAGCTCTGGGTCTCAGGCATGTTGCTGGCCCTGCCGCTGATTATTGTGCTGCTGACGATTAACCTGGCCTTCGGAATCTTGAACCGGACCGCCCAGCAACTGACCATTTTTGCCGTTGGTTTCCCAATTACGCTGACGGTCGGTCTGACGTTGCTCGTGGTCGTGATCCCGCAAACCACCCCATTCCTGGCCCAACTGTTCAATTCCGGCTACGAAGCCATGATGCGAGTTGCCTTCGGGCTGGCCGGCCCTTAAAACGCGTGGGCCTGCCGTTGCTTGTGTGACTGCATCAGGCGCCGGGCCTGCCCGATGGTCACCACGCCTTTTTGCCGGGCACGCCCAATCAAGAGCTGCATCAACTGCGCACTGACCAAGGCATCACCCAAGGCATCATGGCGGTCACTGACGGGCAAGCCACAATATCTCAGACAATCGTCCAGACCCAGGCGGCGGCCACGCCACTCAGGCAGTACACAAGCAGCCAGCTCGGCCAGGTCCAGAATCAAAGGCCGGGCTTGCTCCAGACCTGCCTGCGGCCAGGCACGATCCAGAAATGCCAGATCAAAGTCGGCGTCCCAGGCCACCCACACCGTGTTCTCTGAATAACGCGCAAAGTCACGCATGAGCTGTGGCAGTGGCTCGCCTTGCTCCTGTCGCTGTGGGCTGATCTCATGAATCAGCAGGCTTTCCGGGCTGCGCTCACCATGAGTCCGAACCAGACCGGACCAGACATTACCCAAGGCAATGGAACCGCTTTCCAACCGTACCGCACCGATCTGCACAATATGGTGACGCTTGGGATCCAAACCGCTGGTCTCCAGATCCAGCACGGTAAAAGCGGCGTTATCCAACGCCTGCTCGTCTATTGCGCTCCAGGACAAGGAGAGGCTGCGTGCAGCAAACGAGGGTTTGCGCCAAGGTAGCCAGGAGAGCCATTTCATAAGCGATACCGGAAAGCCAGAATACGTTGGGCACGACGCACTTGGGACAAGGCCTCACGCAAGACACGCGCATCCAATGCGCCCAAAGTACTCAAGCGCACCAGATTGTCAGGTTCCTGCCCCTCCTGCAACTGGGTCTGATGATGCTGCAAGCGCAACAATTGCAGATAACGGTAGGCCTCACGCAGGCCTTCTGACTCCTCGGCCGTAAAAACACCACGCTGGGTCAGCACGGCCAGCCTGTCCATGGAGGAGGGCAATTCGCAACCATGTGCCAGGGCCAGCACACGCAGCACATCCACCATCGGTGCCAAGGCCTGTTTCTTGATATCCAACTTGTCATCGCCCTGCCCCATCAAGGCTTCCAGGCGACTACGTTTTTTACCGCTGGGAATACGGGTCTGACAGGTACTTTGGGCCAGCATGCGCTGGAACACAGGATTATCATTCACCATACCCAGAACCCGACGCTGCATGCGCTGCAACACGCTGCTTTGGCCCCAGATGGCACGGCAATCAAAATAAATCGTGGACTCCAGCAACTGCTCGGGGGCAGGCCGTTCGATCATGATCTGAAAGCGATGCAACCACTCGGCCTCAGACAGGCACAGCTCAGGATTGCTGGCCATGATATTGCCAGTACACCAGACCATCCCGCAGCGATCCAGGGCTTCATTGACCCGACGCGCAAAAGGCAAGAGCAAGGCTCGATAGGCCTTAGCCTGTTCGGGGGAGTTGGCGACAAACACAATCCCGTTGTCCTGATCCGTGTGACGGGTTTGCTCACCACGGGCCTGGCTACCAAAAGCCAGCCAGCAAAACTCGATCTCATCCAAGCCGGAGCCGGGCAAGGTCAATTCAATCGTGCGCTGAACCGTGTGGTCATTCAGGCGCGTAATGACAGCCGTCAATTGCTCGGATCGTGCACCGTGAGCCAGCATGGCATCGACCAGCCGCCCAATATCCGACTGCAAGCGCACCAGCACCGACACGTCCTGTGCACAGCGCAAGGCACGCGACAAATGCACCAGATCCACGCGTTGCAAAGAAAACACATCACGCTCGGACACCATGCCCACGACCTTGTGGTCTTGAACCAGGCAAATATGGCCGATTTGGTGCTCCACCATCAGCAAGGCCGCATCAAAGGCCGAAGACTGTGGCACCAGCCAGACCGGATCCGGTGTCATGACTTGCGACATGGCCTGAGTCGGGTCGTACTGGCCGCCCGCCACCAAGCGACGCAAATCTCGCAAGGTAAAGATGCCCAGCAAATGCTGGTCGGGATTAACGACCACTATGCTGCTGACCTGACGCTCATGCATGTCTTTGACGGCCTGCTCTACCGGACAGTCTGGCAAGCAACTGAGCAAACCGCGTTCTGTCATCGCCTGCAGACTCATGTCCAAGGTATAGCTGGCACCCAAATCCGCACTGGCACTTTGCTGGGCACTGCGCCAGACCGAAGCCAGCAAGCTGCTGGTACCTCGCAGGCAGTAATCCCGAAATGGTTCGCTCGTACTGAGCAGATGGGCAACGGCTTCACCGGACACGCACAAGGTAAAGCAGTCTTCCTGCACCTGGTAAGCACTACCCAGGGCCTGTCCCGAGACCAGCTCACGCACGGGCAGAAGATCTCCTTCCACATAGTCGTGCGTCTCGCCATGCTCCTGGCAGCTAATTTGCCCTTGGCGAACAATGTAAAGCTGATCAACCCGCGCGCCTTCTTCCAGCAGCACCTGTCCGGCTGAAAAGAACCGTAGCTCGCTATGTTCGATCAGGTAATCGCCATGCTGGGCCTGCATCTGATCAAAAGGCGGGTAAGCAATCAACCAGGCCAAGATGCCGGGCGCCTTTTGGCGCACCGCCGTCTTGGCCACGGATTCACCGGGAATCGCGAAGGACATGGGGCGTCTCTGCTGGCTATAGACAAAGAATTATTGTGCCATGCAGCATGGCCTTCACAAGCCCTGTTTTTCTAGGGGATTTCAACTATAGGCATAGGCCTGTTTTTTCCCCGCAAAACGCTTAACGCAAACGATCGTAGTCGCGCTCGCTCATGTCGATCACGTCGCCTTCCTGCACCTTGAACTGGGATACGGCCTCGGCCAAGGTCTCGGATTGCGACTGCAAGGAGCCTGCCGCGGCCGCCGCCTCTTCCACCAGTGATGCATTTTGCTGCACCACAGCATCCATCTGAGCCACTGCCGTGTTGATCTGTTCGATACCGGCAGTTTGCTCTTGGGAAGCGGAAGAAATCTCGCTCATCAAGGTGGTCACGCTGTTCACCGCACGCACCACTTCTTGAATAATGTCGCCCGCACTGGCCACTTGCTGTGTACCCGTCTGAACTTCGTTTTGCGAGGCTTCAATCAAACCCTTGATTTCCTTGGCCGCTTGCGCACTACGCTGGGCCAGACTGCGTACTTCACCGGCCACCACCGCAAAACCCTTGCCTTGCTCACCAGCGCGAGCTGCTTCCACGGCCGCGTTCAGAGCCAGAATATTCGTTTGGAAGGCAATGCCATCGATCACATTCACGATGTCAGCCACCTGTCCAGAACGGGCAGAAATCTGATTCATGGTGTTGACCACCGCGCCAACCGACTCCCCTCCCTGGCGAGCCACCTTGGCAGCGTTATGAGCCAGTTGGTCTGCCTGACCTGCATTGTCCGCATTCTGACGCACTGTGCTGGCCAACTCTTCCAGACTGGCTGCGGTTTCCTGCAAGGCGGCAGCCTGTTGCTCGGTACGGGAGCTCAGGTCCGTATTGCCTGCAAAAATCTGCGAAGAACCCGACGCAATTTCGTCCACACCTTGGCGCACGGTCAGCACAATGCTTTGCAAACTTTGTTGCATGCGACGCATGGAGTCATACAAAACCCCCACCTCATTGGCCGAGCGGTAGGTAATTTTTTTGGTCAGATCACCATTGGCAATATAGTCAAAGTGCATGCCGGCTTCACGCAAGGGCTTCAAAGCGGCACGACCCAGTATCAGACGCATTGCCACAATAATGGCGAGTCCCAGCAACAAGGCCACCGCAATGACGATGTTGGCCACACGGGTTTGCAGCTCGGTCTGCTCCAGCAGCACATCCGTCTGCTCGTTGTAGAACTTGCTCAGCTCCTCAATGCGAAACTGGAAGGTGGCAGCACGCAAAACACCAAAACCCTCACTGACAAAGTAGAACGTACTGTAGTCACGGGTTTCCAGAGCCTGGACCATGGGTTCAATCCCGTCGTCCAGATAGGCCTGGTAGGACGCAACCAGCCCCATAGCCAAGCGGCGCAACTCAGGCTCGGTAGGCATATTGGCGCGAATATCGGCAAAGGCCTTACGCACTTCATCCAGCTTCTGATTGGCCATGATCACCAGATTGTCTGCGCTTTGCAGCATATTGGCGTCATTATCAATGCCCGCTTCCTGATAAAAGCGCGCCGCACTCATCAGGCTGACGCGGGCTTCCATCATATTGTTGTTCAGTTGCAGAATCTGCATGGCACGCTGATCCTGGCGATTGATCGTGCGCAAGGCATCACCGCTTTGCTGCAGAAAATAGGCGGCCAGCCCCCCTACCGCGACAATCAGAACCAGGAAAAAAGCCATGCAAATCATCAGCATGGTGCTGATTTTCAGCCCCGAAGCCGACTTCAGGCTGGGGCGAAACGATTTGGAGGAACGACGTTTAGAAGCGCGGGACGCGGACGGAAGACTGCTTTCAATACCCAGCATTTGCTAAATCCAAAGAAAACTCTAGTGGCTGACCGGCAAGATGGTGATCATGTCCGTGCCAGGGTGTTCAATCGTGACCGAGCCGGTGGCGGCGCTGCGCGCCTGCTCGCGGTACACGGAAGGAATGTGACTGCGCTTGACCACTTGCTGGAAACGCCCCTGGGCATCAAACTGAAGCCACAGTTCCTGTCGAAAATAGACCGCATCCGTTGCCAGGGTTGTGCCCTGGAACCAAACGGCCATTTCACTGCCATCGAGCTGTCGGTAAACCTGATGAGGGCGGCCTTGCAAGGACAGCTCGGCATCGGCACGCGTACTCTGGCCCAGAATCAGATCATTCAAGCCCGAAGCCTTGAAAGAGGAACCCTGGGTAGCGCACGCTGCCAGGGTGAACAAACACAAACCTATCAGCGCCTTACGTCCCCGCCCGACCCAGAGGCTTAGTCGGGAGAAAGACATTAAAACTCCTCCCAATCATCATCGGAAGATGCGCTGTTTTGTTTGCCGCTCAAATCGGGGCGCAGCAGGCGCTGGCTATCGTCCTGAGCGGTTGCCGAAGCTTTGGCGGGCGCTGCCGCCTTGACCGGCGCGGACAAGCCTTTAGTTGCCGTACCGGCCGGTTTGCCGGCTGGCGTACTGCCTTTCAAGGAGGGGCTGCGGCGCTGTTCGGAGTCAGAGCTGGAGACACTGGCACTGCGGCGATTGGCAACACGACGAGCGCTGACATCAATGACCTCCGTACCCGGAGAGCGAAAGAAACCGATGGCCTGGTTAACCTTGGTCACCTGCTCGCTCAGGCCAGACGATGCCAGGGCTGCCTGCTCCACCAGACGGGCGTTGTACTGTGTCGTTTCGTCCATTTGCGACACGGCACGGTTCACCTGATCAATCCCGGAAGATTGCTCAATCGTGGCGGCGGTGATCTCGCCCATAATGTCGGTCACACGACGCACGGAATCCACAATTTCCTGCATGGTGGCGCCAGCACGTTCCACTTGCGAGGAACCTTCCGTTACTTTACGCACCGAGTCTTCGATCAAAGCGGTAATTTCACGCGCGGCCTGGGCACTGCGCTGCGCCAAGGCTCGCACCTCTGCCGCCACCACCGCAAAACCCTTGCCCTGCTCACCTGCTCGCGCGGCTTCCACCGCAGCGTTCAAAGCCAGAATATTGGTCTGGAAGGCAATACTGTCGATCACGCCCACAATGTCGGAAATCTTGTTGGAGCTGGCCGAAATGCCTTGCATGGTTGCAACCACTTCATTGACAGCACTGCCACCACGATGGGCGACATCCGAGGCCGTCGCAGCCAGTTGGTTGGCTTGTTGAGCGTTATCCGCATTCTGACGGACGGTACCAGCCAACTGTTCCATGCTGGCTGCGGTCTGCTGCAAGGAGGCGGCCTGCTCTTCAGTACGGCTGCTGATATTGGTATTGCCCTGGGCAATTTCCTGAGCACCGGCGTGGATCTCTTCCAGGCCCAGACGCACTGTGGTGGTCGTCTTGACCAAGGACTCCTGCATGCGGCCCAGCGACTCGAACAAATCACCAATTTCATTGGCGGTCAGCACACGGATACGCTGGGTCAGATCACCTTTGGCAATCGCATCAAAGTAGCTGGCAAAATCGCCCAAAGGACGCACCACACGGCGAAAGAAGTAACTGATAGCAGCCAGGCCCAACAGCACGGCCAGCACCAGCACAATGGTCAGAACGATATTGAACGTGCTTTGCTGCTCTTGCAAGGTACGCAATACCTTGTCGCCCGAGCCCAAGGCCAACAGACCATGAAAGTAATACAGGGCCCAGCCTGCCATGGCTACTGTCAATGCCATCAAAGCAGCAATACAAAAGGTCATGCCGACCTTTAGACTCAAATTCTTAAAAAGCATAGAAGATTCCCGCATGTGGTGCTTGACTGCCGGTTAAGGAAAAACCACCCAAAAAAGAACGCAGACTTAGCGATTCATATTGAACAAACTCATGCTCTGAATCGTCTGAAACGCCATGGCTGACATTTCCAACGCCGCCTTGCGCAACTCCAGATCCGTGGAAGCCTGAAAAACATTCAGATCTTCCAGGCGTGAAAGCTCATTGGTGTAGTTCAAGGCGCGGGCCGCGCCGTTGGCGCTCAAAGCATCAATTTCGTTCATACGCGTACCGACCGAGGAGATCACGGTTTGTACGTTATCGAAGTTCTCACCCAGGCGCTGCATGGCTGAGTTCATCGTATTGCGGAACTCGGCCTGAGCAACCGGATCACCGCTGACAGGTTTACGCAAAGCCTCAACCACCGACTGCAAGGTGTTGAACATGTTCATGTCAGCTGAGCTGGTGCTATCTACCGAGCTGACCTCAAAGCTGTCGCCCACAGCAGGCTTGCCTTCAATCTGAACACTGACGCCACCGGGCAGGTTGATGCGCTGACGCTCGTTCTCATCCAGTACACCCTGGCTGACCACCGCACCATTTACTTCAATGTCGTACTCGGTCTCCGACGTAAAGCGGATGGTGTAGTTGGCCTCTGCCCCCGTTAAGGAAGAGTTGCCATTGGGCGCACTGACCACAGCCGAACCAGTATTGGCATTGGCCTGCGTGAAGTAGGCCGTGGAACCTGGATTGGCGCGCTCGAAAATGGTACGACCGTGGTCGGCCGAGTCCATCTGACGGGTTTGCTCAACCTGAATATCGCGACCATTGGTATCGCCGGTATAGGTAAAGGTGCTACCCGAGCGCTCGAACGCTTGCGTCGTGCCTTTCGAGCCGGAGAACAAGTACTGTCCTGAACCATCCTTGGTGTTGGCAAAGCCAAACAAGGTATCCAGAGCACTTTCCATCACCGTGGCCAAGGTGCTGCGATCAGCATCGGACATGGTGCCGGTAGACGCTTCCACCAGACGGGTCTGAATACCTTGCAACTGCAGGTTGACGGCGTTGAGCAGGTTTTCCTCTTCCCCCAACGAACGCATGGCCACCTCGCGGTTTTCACCGTAACGCTTGTCCATGGCCTGGGATTGCGCCAGATTGATCGTCTGCGCCGAAGCCAGTGGATCATCCGACGGGGTGATCATCCGCTTTTGCGAGCCCATCTGCTGAAAAACCCGCATCAGATCGGACTGCTGCTTGTTGATCGAGGTCAGGCCCGTCTGAAAGAAAAGAGAAGAACTAATACGCATAGCAAGTTTCCAATTTCAAGACCAAAGAGCCGTACTCAACTACGCAGGCCTAAAAGGGTGTCAAACATCTTCGAACTGGTATCAATCAGGCGGGCAGCCGCCTGATATTGCTCCTGAAAACGTTGGAGCATGATGTATTCCTCGTCCTTGTTCACGCCGGACAAGGATTGCTGAGCGGCGTAGTTTTGCTCGATCAACTTTAATTGCGCCTTGGCCGCCGTGCCGTTTTGCTGTGTTTGCACCGCAATACGGTTCACGATCTGACCAAAAGAATCGTTCAGGCTCAACGAACCGTCAGCCAGCACCTTGGTATTGCGCAGATCGGCCAGTTGTTGAGCGATCGCGCCGTTGGCCGAACCGGTGTCTTTATCAGCGGCCGCAATATCTTGCGGACGCTTGATCTCTACCTGCAGGCTGCTGCCTGCATTGACGGTGGGCTGCACCAACCAGGAATCCCCATCCTGAGACTGGTTCTTTAAGCTGGACACATCAATTTCCAGACCATCTACCCGTGTAATCCCGCCGTTCGTATCCGGACCATTCAGGGCGGTCACATCGTTGCTGCTCAAGTTGCGCAACTGAAAACCACCCTCCACGCGCTCGATGCGGTAGTTATCACCCGTTAGCTTGTCGACGGGCTGGGTGTAACCCTTGCTGGGATCAGCCGGATCAACCAGGTCTTTGTAAAAAGACACACCAGGCACACCGCTGCTGACCGGGTTATTCCCATTGGCAATGACTTTGGGGCCACTGACGCTGAACACATCTTTGCCCGCCTCCCCTTTCAAATCCACGCCTTGGCGGTGAATGTCATTTACGGTGTGGGCCAGCCCCACGGCCAAACGCCCCAGGGCATTGATGGCAGGTTCCAGGCTTTCCTGACGGAACTGCAGCAAGCCACCCAAGGTGCCACCTTTAATGGCACCTTCGCGGAACTCGGACACCACCATCTTGCCGTCCACGTTCAAGGCAGACGTAAAGCCGACCACCATACGCTCGGGATTTTCAGCCGAACGCACGGCGTGCAAGGGGTAAACACGATCACCGCCCAGCAGCATCTGACCGCCTGCCGTGGTCACGCTCAACCGTCCGTCCTGCTCAACCGTACTCACGTCCACCAGTTGGCCCAGCTCGGCCACCAGTTGTTCACGCTGATCAAGCAAGTCATTGGGTTCGTGACCGGGCGTGGTGCCTTTGGCCGCCACGATCTGTTTATTGACGTTATCAATACGTTCCAGATAGCTGTTGATCTGGGTAACCGTGGTGCCCACCTGCGTATTGATGTTCTCGTTAACGCGATTCATGTAGGCCGTCGCGTCACGAACCTGCGTGGCCAGGCTTTCGGCACGGCCCAGCAACTCCTGACGAGCAGAAGAATCTGCTGGCTGCGAGGCGACGGCTTCCAGGCCATTGAAGAAGTTTTGCAAAGCCGGGCTGATACCAACCGTGCGGTCCGAGAACAGATTGTCCAGTTGGGAGATTTCGGTTCCATAGCTGACCAGGGCCGCGCCAGCCGTTTGCGAGCGCATCAACTGCTGATACAGGAAATTGTCATGGGAGCGCTGCACGGTGACCACCTGCACGCCACGGCCATAGTAGCCACTGCCGCTTCCCACCGACCCCGCCGTCTCGACCAGAACCGATTGGCGGTTATAACCAGGGGTATCGATATTATTAATATTGTGGCCCGTCACCTGCATGCGCTTTTGAGCGGCAAACAAGCCGGAAATACCAAGGTTGGCGAGATTCATATCAAATCCTTTCTGTCCTGCCCGGCCCGTAGTGTCCAAGGCGAAAAATGAACATGCTGCTTTTTAACGACCACCTTGGTGCAATATTTAGACCTGTATCAATAATTAAGACTTGCCACCATCAAAGTAGGCCATGATGGAGATCAGTTTTTTGGCGTAGGAAGGGTCGGTGGCGTAGCCCGCATCCTGAATACGCTGAGCGGCTTCTTGAGGCGAAGCGGCTTGTTTTACACTTTCATAACGTTTGTTATTACCAATCAGGCGGGCATAATCCGCAAAAGACTCGGCATAGGAGTCATAGGCACGGAAAGTCTGCGTCATTTTGCGCGCCACGCCGTTCTGATATTCCGTGGTCATGACCTCGACCGTTTTGCCCTTCCAGGAAGGGGTCGCCTTGATACCAAACAGATTGTGGCTGGTGGTGCCATCGGGGTGCATGATTTCACGCTTGCCCCACCCCGACTCCAGGGCGGCCTGGCTCAGGATCAACTTGGCCGGAACACCGCTGTCTTCGGCGGCCACTTTGGCGGCCGTATTCATGCGGTCTACAAACTGGCGAATATGGTTGGGTGCGCCCTGAATCGAGGAATACACGCGCTGCACTGTGCTGTTATTGCTGAGCTTGTCGATCAGTTCGGCAATGGAAGCTGCGTCAATGGAGCGGTCATTGGGCATGCGCGAGCGAAGATCCGCACGACGTGACTGAGCGGCTTCTGGATCATAGGACGCAGCACCAAAGGGCTCACTGAACTGCCCGCTCATCTGCGCTTGCAAGGCTTTGGCCAAGCCAATGCCTGGGTCAGCCAATTGCATGGCCAGTTGCTCGTCCCCCAGGCTTTGCGCCATACGCACGGACTGCGTGTCAAACATGCCGCCCGGGAGGTTGGCGGCCCGCGCCTGCTTCAAAATATTCTGAATAAACAGGGACTCGAACTGGCGGGCCACTTGCAGTTGGGTCGCCTGATTCTGGCCGTCTTGTCCGGCCCGCTGACGCAACTGGGCCAGTTGTTGCGGGTCAAAAATCGAAACCTGCGTTCCTGTACCAGGACGCGGGAAATACTGCACCGTCATTAGATGATCTCCAGATCGGCCCGCAAAGCGCCAGCGCTTTTCAGGTTCTGCAAAATGGACAACAAGTCTTGAGGGGTTGCACCCAAAGCATTCAAGGCGCGGACGACATCGGCCAAATTGGCGCTGGTCTTGACGCGTTGCAAAGAGCCGCTGTCACTGCGCATTTCAATCTGGGTGCTATCGGCCACAACGGTCTGACCGCCGCCAAATGGTGTATCCGGCTGGCTAACTTGCGGTTGTCGGCTAATGACCACAGACAGATTGCCGTAGGCAATGGCGGCTTCATCAATCGTGACGGTACGGTTCATGACCACTGAGCCGGTACGAGCATTGATCACCACGCGAGCCCGTGCCGGTGGCAGGTTCACTTGCAGGTTTTCCACATGCGAAATAAAGGCAGTTTGAGCTTGCGGATCCAAAGGACCACGCACCTGAATCAGACGGCCATCCAGGGCGGTCGCCGTGGACGGGCCAAACTGCTTGTTCAAGGCCGCCACCACGTTCTGGGCTGTACCAAAATCCGACGAATTCATTTCCAGATTGATCACGCCATCTCGTGCGTAGGTCGTGGGCACGCTTTGCTCGACCGTTGCGCCACCGGGAATCGTGCCGCCATTGAGCTGATTGACCTGCACGCTGGAACCACCGGCTTCAGCCCCCGCTCCGCCGACCAGCAAATTGCCTTGGGCAATGGCGTAGACCTGTCCGTTCGCGCCTTTGAGAGGCGTCATCAACAAGGTGCCACCGCGCAAACTCTTGGCGTTACCCATGGAAGACACCACCACATCCACAGACTGCCCAGGGCGGGCAAAAGCAGGTAAACGGGCCGTCACCATGACGGCTGCGACGTTCTTGAGCTGCATATTGCTGCCCTGGGGAATCGTTACTCCCAACTGGGACAGCATATTGGTCAAGCTTTGCTGGGTGAAGGGGGCCTGGCGCACCTGGTCGCCACTGCCATCCAGACCCACGACCAGGCCATAACCGATCAGCGGATTATCACGCACGCCCTGAATAGAGGCCAGATCCTTGATACGCTCGGCCTGGCTGGCCGGAGCCAACAACAGGCCCGCCGCCAGCATGGCTGCTTGCAGCACATGGCGATAAGAAAAAAAACGAGTACGACTCATGGAAAACGCCATATCAAGCAAAAGGCTCAGAACGGGGAAATATTCAGGAAAAAACGCTGTAGCCAGCCCATGGTCTGGACTTCATCCATGACCCCTTTGCTACGAAACTCGATACGGGCATCGGCCACCTGAGTGGAGGGCACGGTACTGCTGCCGGAAATGGAGCGCGGGTCCACCACGCCGGAAAAACGGATGTATTCGCTGCCACGGTTAATGGCGATCTGCTTTTCACCCGCAACCTGCAGGTTGCCATTGGGCAAAACGCCCACTACCGTGGTCGTCAAGGTGCCAGTAAAGGTATTATCGGCACGACTGGAACCCTTGCCCTGCGCCTTGTTCGAGCCGCTGACCTCAAAGTTCTGTTTGCTGCCTATTTCATTGGGCAGGAAAGCCGGGACACCCGTAAAGTCAAGACCACCGCTCCCCGTCCGATCCGTGTTGGTCGAGACATTCTTGGCAGCGTTGGTACGCTCCTGAATCATGATGGTGACAATGTCGCCCACATTGCGTGGCCGTCTGTCTTCAAACAGCGGGTAGTTGCCATACGCCGAGGGTTGGTAGATAGAGCCATTGGCCACCACGGCCGCCGGAACGGCCGGTGGCGGGGCCGCGGTCAAGGGGCCAGTGACCACATCTTCAGGGGGCACCAGCGCGCAACCGGACAGGACAACAAGCGCACCCAGTGCAAGACGGCTCAACAGAGCTTGGAACATTGTCACGATCTCTTCAGGTTTACAGCTGCGTCAGTCGAGCCAACATCTGGTCAGCGGTGGACACGGCCTTGCTATTGATTTCGTAGGCGCGCTGGGCACTGATCATATTGACCAGTTCCTCGGCCACGTTGACGTTGGAGGTTTCGTTGTACTTGTGCATGACCAGACCTGCGCCATCCATACCGGGCTGCAGGAAGTTGGCAGCACCCGAGGCATCGGTTTCGATGTACAGGTTCTCGCCCATGCTTTGCAAGCCAGCCGGATTCACGAAGGTGCTCAGTTGCAACTGGCCCACTTCCACACTGGCACCTGCGGCACCAGGCTGAGTGACCGATACCGTGCCATCACGGGCAATCGTCAGTTCCAGTGCGTTATCGGGAATATTGATAGGAGGCTGAATAGGATAGCCGCCGGCGGTAACCAGTTGACCATTCTGGTCGCGCTGCAAACTACCATCGCGCGTGTAGGCGAAGGTGCCGTCCGGCATTTCCACTTGCAGAAAACCGCTGCCCTGAATGGCAATATCCATATTGTGACCCGTATGCTTCATGTCACCTTGGCTATGGATACGCTCGGTCGCCACCGTGCGCACACCGGTACCGATCTGCAAGCCCGTAGGCAACTGATTGGCCGCGCCAACTTGAGCGCCGGGTTGACGAAGGGTTTGATACATCAAGTCTTCAAACACCGCACGGGTCCGTTTGAAACCGGTGGTATTTACGTTGGCCAAGTTATTGGAGATAACGTCCATATTGGTCTGCTGGGCTTCCAGACCGGTCTTGGCAATCCACAGAGAGCGAATCATGTGTGTGTAATCCTTAAAGCCAATGCCTGCGCTATCGGCGCGGCTTAGCCATTAAATGAAAGTAGAGAATTGGCCCGATCTTCGCGGGCGCTGGCGTCCTGGATGACCTTCATCTGGGTCTCAAAACGACGCGCATTGGCAATCATCGCGACCATCGCCTCCGCCGGGTTCACATTGCTTTTTTCGATGAAGCCCGACACCATGCGCACCGACGGATCAGCCGGGGCCGGCGCGCCATTGTTCATGCGAAACAAGCCATCCTGGCCACGCAGCAAATCGGCTGACGGGGGATTGACCATCTTTAACTGGCCCATCACCTGGATATCGCGCGGGTTGTCACCGGCACCCAAGGCAGTCAATTGACCGTCGCTGGAGAAGGTGATCGAACCGCGATCCGGAATTTCAATGGCCTGCCCATCGGCGCTTAGCACGGGCAAACCACCTTGTGTCACCAACTGGTTCTGGGCGTTGACCACCAGATCGCCCGCCCGCGTGTAGGCTTCCTGGCCATCCAGCGCACGAACGGCAAACCAGCCCTCGCCCGCAATGGCCACATCCAGCGCATTGCCGGTCTCGGCCATGGCACCAGGCTGAAAGCGGCTGCCCGGCGTCACCGTGGCCGTGCCGACGCGGGTTTGCGAACCCACGTCGCTGGTAACGGGAACAGAACGGTAGTACGCCAGTTGCTGGCGGAAACCGGACGTGTTCACGTTGGCCAGATTATTGGTAATGACGTCTTGTTGTTCCAGCGTGCGCTGGGCGCCATTCATGGCGGTATAAATCAGGCGATCCATGACAAGGCTTAACGCAGGTTGACCAGGGTTTGCAGAACCTGATCCTGTGTCTTGATGGTCTGGGCATTGGCCTGGTAAGTACGCTGGGCAATAATCATATTGACCAGTTCCTGTCCCATATCCACGTTGGAATCTTCCACCGCCTGACCTTTGATCGACGCCAGACCGTTCTCGCCAGGACGACCCAAGATAGGCTGACCCGATGCGCCGGTCTCGGCCCAGGCATTACCGCCCACTGGGCTCAGACCTTGCAGGTTGCTGAAGTCAGCCAACACCAGCGAGCCCAGACGCTGCGTCACACCGTTGGTATAGGACGCGACCATGGTGCCGTCCTTGTCGATGTTCATGCCAGCGTACTCACCCGTGGCGTAGCCATCCTGGTAAGGTTTGCCCTTGGCAAACTCGCCACCGAACTGGGTGGTGCCGGTGTAACGCATATCAAACACCAGATCATCCGCAGGCGAGGCATTGCCACCGGGATTGGCCAGGGTGACGTTGACGGTAGCCGGATTGGGGCTGGTCATCACGCCTGAACCGTTAAAGGTCAGGGTCGCGCTGGCAGGCGACAACGGTGTGCTGCCTTTCATGTAGTACACGTCCCACACACTCTCACCGGCCGCATTGGCGGGGCGCTTGACAAAGTATTGGGAAATTTCGTGGCTGTTACCCAGCGAGTCGTAGACGGAATAGCTAAACGAGTTGCTGTAAGTCGTGTCGTCTTTGGGATCGAATGCGTTAATGGGATTACCACTGGCATCTTCTGTAGGAATCGCTGCAGCATCCGCAGGCAAGTTGGGCTTGAAATCCAGAGCCGTCGTGGCCTTGGGAGGCACGTTGGCCGACGGCACTTGCAGACGTTGCAACTGAGTGCTGCCTGCACCATAACCGGTCAGGTAATGACCTTGGGCATTGACCAGATAGCCGGCCTTGTCTGGAAAGAACTGGCCATTACGCGAGAACAGCACGGCGCCGTTGCTTTGCTCCAGACGGAACAAGCCATTTGCCCCGTCAATGGCCATATCGAACATATTGCCCGAGTTACTGATGTTGCCGACCGAAAAACGTTGGCTGACACGCGATACCTGCACACCCAGACCGATACGGGAGTTGGCATACACATCCGCAAACTGAACCGTCGAGGCCTTGTAGCCCACGGTGCCCGAGTTGGCAATGTTATTACCGATAGAATCCAGGTTTTGGGAGGCGGCGTTCAAGCCACTCAATCCTTGTCCGAAGCTCATGAACTTTCCTTTTAATGTCGTGTTGGCCCAGCCCACTGACGGGCTGGCGGCACTTACATGATTTTGCGTATATCCAGCAGGGAGAACGAACCGGCCAGGCCAAGATCCAGCATCAAACCGCTGGAGGTGTAAGCCACGCTATCGACCTTGCCATGCGTCAATGGGCTGGCGGTGACGGCCGTGCCGTCATTGCTGGCCAAGACACTGACGGTGTACGAACCGTCGGCCAGCGGTGAACCCTCGTTATCCAGGCCATCCCACTCCATTGAGTACACACCCGCCTCTTTGGCGCCCAGATCATATTCACGTACCACTTTGCCGCTGCTGTCCTGGATCTGCACCACGGTCGACGTCGTCCCGCTGACCAGATCAATTCCGTAGGGCATAGCCACTTTTTCGCCTTCCTGGCTGGTCCCCAGAGACACTTTCGCGCCCGGCACCAGCACTTGCTTGCCGATCAGATTAGCGGCCTGCATGGACTGGCTGACGTCCATTTGCCCGGCCACCGCCAGCAAGGTGTTGTTCAGTTGCTGAATCCCCGCCACCGTGGACATCTGCGCCATCTGAGTCGTGACCTGGGCGTTATCCATAGGGTTGAGTGGGTCCTGATTACGCAACTGCGTAATCAGCATGGTCAGAAAACGGTCTTCCGTCTCGGCCATGGCGCTTTTGTTACGGGCATCCACCCCGGCCATCGCTCCTGCGGTGGGGTCCAGGGAAGTACGATCGTTATTGACTGTGCTCATGCTCTCTTTTTCCGTAAACCGGCTTACTGACCAATGGTCAAGGTACGCAACATCAGATTCTTGGACGTGTTCACCACTTCCACATTGGCCTGATAGGAGCGCGAGGCGGCCAGCATATTGACGGTCTCGGCCACCACATCCACGTTGGGCAGAGTCACGTAACCTTGCTCGTCCGCGTACGGGTTGCCAGGGTCATATTGCAGACGGCCAGGTGCGGTGCTCTCTTGCACGCCCACCACCTGCACACCACCCACGGGACTATTGCCCTGGGGTGTCATTTGAAACACCACCTGGCGAGCTTTGTAAGGCTGGCCATCGGGCCCAACCACACTATCGGCGTTCGCCAGATTACTGGCCGACACGTTCATGCGTTGGGACTGAGCCGTCAGCGCAGAGCCGGCTATCTGGAAAATACTGAAACTGGACATGAAGACTCGCTATTACTGTTGCAAGGCCGCCATCAAGCCTTTCAATCGCTGGGACGCCAGGTTGATCGTGCTTTGATAGTGCAAGGTGTTATCGGCAAATTGCATGCGCTCCACGTCCATCTCGACCGTATTGCCGTCTAAAGAAGGTTGTACAGGAACGCGATAGAGCAACTCGTCCGTACTGGGCGGACGGCTTGCCTGGGCGGGAATATGGCGGGCGGACGTCAGGGCCAAGCTGGTATTGGGCAAGGCCATCTGCCCTTGCCCCCCTAAAGCCGCCTTCATGGCGGCCGTAAAGTCCATATCTCTGGCCTTGTAGTTGGGCGTGTCGGCATTGGCAATATTGGAGGCCAACACCTCCTGGCGCTCCTGGCGCAAAGCCAGTGCCGTTTGGTAAAACTTCAGGTGCTCACCGATGCGATCAATCATGGAGTCAAGCCAATATTCTGTGTTCAAGTTTGAGATCCAGTGAACGCGCGCACGCCTTTTCACCGTCATAACAGCATGGTAGCCAGAGGTACTGCTTCACAAACCCGGGAACAAAACGCAATTTATCGGCCAATTCAGCTCTTGACCTGGCTGCCGAGTCCGTAAAATTCAGTCATGACCTTATATAGACTCCTGACCTGCCTGTGTCTGTTTACCTTGGGTGCGACAGCAAGCGTGCGCGCTCAAGAGGACGTTCAGGCTCTCAGTGTGCAAGCTATGCAGGATCAGGCGCAGGACTACCTGCTCCAGCAAGCGCAGATGTATCCTGGCATCGCCACCATCACGCTGGATGCATCGCGCCTGCACGCCATGCCCGCCTGCACTCAAAACCAGTTTTTTCTGCCCAGCGGCCAGCGTCTGCGATCGCGTATGAGCATCGGTGTGCGCTGCCTGAGCCCACAAAGCTGGAGCACCTCCATAGGTGCCACCCTTTCTATTCAAGGACACTATTACGTCCCCAACCGCCGCATCAATCCGGGCGAGACGATCCATCAGGACGACCTGCTTGAACGCGAGGGAGATTTGCTGGCCCTGGCCAACGGCGTGGTCATCAACCCCGAACAGATCATCGGTTATGTCGCCAGCCAGCGTATTCCTTTAGGCAGTGCGATACGCGCCTCGGCGCTGCGCGATCCGCAGTCGATTATGCGCGGCCAGACAGTGCGAACCGTTGCACGTGGCGCGGGCTTTGTCGCCACCGGCGAGGGCCAGGCCTTGCAAAGTGGCGCACCGGGCACCCAGATTCAGATCAAGGCCAGTTCAGGGCAAGTGATTTCAGCCACGGTACTGGATGCGTCCACGGTTCAGGTCGTTCTCTAAACTAAATCCGATGAGCATGCTAAAGTTTGCCTCCAGAGCGCCGTTACAAGATCAACGCAAAGAACAGGCCGCACGGAGAAACACGTGAAGATCAGCCCCTCCTCCCTCAAGACACCGCTTGCTGAAACCACTACCGCAGAACGCAGTACGGGTTCGAATCGTGCGCACCAAGCGTACAACAGCGGCAGCACCAACGAAGTGGACTTCAGCGCCGCCGCCCGCCAGCTCAATTCGCTGCAAGACAGCAGCGCCGATGTAGACATGCAAAAAGTCCAGGCCTTGCGCGAGGCCATTGCAGCAGGCGAGCTCAAGATTGATACCAGTCGGATTGCCGACTCCCTGATTGCCTCCGTGCGCGATCTTCTCAAGTAACCCTCCCGAAACGGCCATGTCTTTGCAAACCTGTCTTGCCGATCAACACCAGAGCCTGTTGGATTTTGAGCAGCTATTGGTAGAAGAACACACCCTGCTGCTGCGCAGCTTCGTGCCCGAAGAGCTGGCCCAGATTACCCTGCGCAAGTACCAGTTATTTGAACGCATCGAACAACTGGACCAGAGCCGTGCTCAACTCCTGCAAGAGCGCGAACTGGAGAACAACCTTCAAGGTCTGCGCTACGCCGCGGAAGAAGACGAACTGGAAGACGAGCTGGAACAACTGATCGAGCTCAGCGAGAAAGTGCGCAACGCCAGCGACAATAACCGCATTCTGGTTGACACCTTTTTGGTCGATACCCAACAGAACCTGGACGCGCTGGAAGCCTTTACAGGCCGCAACACGTTTTACGACGCATCCGGGAAAACACAGAACACGCAGTCTTCCTTGAGCTTGAAGGCTTAAGCCCCAACAGACTCAAGCAGGGTCATGCCAGAGACTGAAAGCGCCAACTAAATAGTTGGCGCTTTTTTTGTCCTGCCTGAATACGGAGAACGCTGCAAGCCACGCTAAGGTACAAGGGCTGAACGCCTGAATGTCCGCATGCCTGAACTCCATTACATTAAATATGATGTATTCTTTGAATACACCAAAAACGATGTATGTTTAAAATACATCAAATTTATTGTATTTAGAATTCAAAGGAGCTAGGCGATGCCAACAAGACTAGACGCCATTGCACTGCACAGCCCGGAGCAAATGCCCAAGCTCATCCGCTCGCTGCGCAAGCGTAAAGGCTGGAGTCAGATAGAGCTGGCAGACAAGCTGAACACGACGCAGCAAGCCATTTCGCGCATGGAAAATGACGCGTCGGGCTTATCGCTTAAAAACCTGTTTTCGGTTCTGGCCGTCCTGGAAGCCAAGATCTCCATTATTGACGCTCACGAACCTGACAAACCTGAATCTATGGAGTGGTGATGCCTGTTCTGGACCTGTGGATGAACGGTCTCTTCGTTGGAAAGTGGCATAAGCCTACCCGCGGCCCATCACAACTTCGCTACGCACCAGACTGGATCGCCCATCCTCAAGGCCGGCCGCTGTCTCTATCCCTACCCTTTACATTCAACAATGAAGCACTTCGTGGCAAGGTCGTAGACAATTACTTTGACAATCTACTGCCCGACAATCCCGGGATTCGCCAACGCATCGCCTCCCGCTTCAAGACCCGTTCGCTGGAAACGTTTGCCTTGCTCGAAGCAATAGGTCGGGATGCTGCTGGTGCCGTGCAACTTCTGCCTGAGAACTCTCCAGCGCCAGATATTCACACCCTCACGGCCCGCCCTCTCACTGAAAGCGACGTTGCCGAGCATTTACGCGGCACAATTACCGCCCGCCAGGATCTGGCCCCCGAAGACTTTCGTTTTTCACTGGCAGGTGCCCAGGAAAAAACGGCGCTGTTATGGCATCACGGGCAATGGCACATTCCGCAGGGATCGACACCCAGCTCACACATCTTCAAACTACCCTTAGGATTGGCGGGCAATGTCCGCTTTGATCTGAGCCACTCGGTGGAAAACGAATGGCTCTGCATGGAGCTGCTCAAAGAACTGGGCTTGAATGTCGCCCAAACCCAAATTGGCCAGTTTGAAGATCAAAAGGTTCTCATCGTGGAGCGCTTTGACCGTGCCTGGAGCCGTCATGGTCACTTGATACGCCTGCCCCATGAAGACCTGTTACAGGCAAGTGGTTTGCCTTCCCATGCCAAATACGAGTCCGACGGTGGCCCTGGCATCCATGCCATCATGCAGGTCTTATCCGGCTCGTCCAATGCTCTGGCTGACCGACAGGCTTTCTTCAAAACCTTGTTGGTGTTCTACTTGCTGGCCGCCCCAGATGGCCATGCCAAGAACTTCAGCCTGGCCATAGAACCTGGCGGCTACTTCCGTCTGGCACCACTTTACGATGTGCTCTCGGCCTGGCCTTGGGTAGGCACAAAACAAAATCAATGCCCTATTCAGCGCGTCAAAATGGCGATGGCACTACGCACCAGCAACACTCGCTACAAGATGCAGGAAATGCTTCTCCGGCATTGGCTTGCCGTAGGAAAAACCTATATAGGACAGCAAGCCACTGAATCCTTGATCGAAGACCTTCACCAGCTTGTGGAGCCAGCCATTCAAAATGTCGCGGCACGATTGCCAGCGCATTTCCCTGAACATATCAAAGACGCCCTCTTCCAGGGACTAAGCAGCAATTTGCAGCGCTTGAAATAAAAAAACCTGCCGTGTGGCAGGCTTTTTCAATCTCGCTGGATTTAGCTCATCGCTTCTTTCAGCACCAGCATCTTTACCAGCGCATCGACTGACTGCCCGGACTTCAGGTTCGGCTTGCCCAGCAAACGCGCACTGAGTTGCCGCACTCCCCGATTATCCGGCGCCTGCAACAAATCCCAGGAAGCCAGCGTTAATTGAGCAGCAGCCAGCAAATGGAGCTCTTCTTCAAACTCGGAATTGCTGGCAGGCAACAAGCCACGCACCGCATTAAACAAACGTGCCATTTCCTGTACCTCGCTACGCAGCATCATGTAGCAGGCCAGACTAGCCGGGGCAATGACCTCGGAGCCGACGCAATGATGCATCAAAGCAAAGCGGGTTTTCAACACTTTGCCATCGTGACGAGCAACGGTACGCAAAACGATCAAATCCAGATGAACAGGCTCGGCATTGCGGTGCCGCAATTGCACCGGCTCCACGGCATACCACAAGGCAATTTCACCCAGCTTGGCACGTCCCAGCGTTTCCAGATGCAGGCGCGCTGCCAAATCAGGAATGGCGTGAAAAGCCAACTGTTTGCTCAAGGCATTAGGCGTGGTCTTGCCGTCTTTGTGCCACAAGGAAGTCGCGCCTGGAATCAGAGCCAGCCAATCGGCTTGCATATCGGCCCATTGACGCCACATCGTGGGCGAACCACCTTCGAAAATATGCAGCAAATTCACAGGCTGGGCCTGAGCGTTCAGAACCTGCATGGCCTGATTCAGTGCCTGAGTGGGGCTGGGCCGCTCCATGCTGCGCACACCACGCACATCCGACCACTGCGACGGAGTTTGTCGCTGATAGTACGGAATACTGAGGGCCTGCCCTTTGGGGCTGAACAGAAAGCTAAAAGAGCATTGTTCCTGAGCACCCGCCGGTTGATGATCTGCGTGGATCACAAGCAGACGGGACATATTGCCTTCGCTGACTTCCTGACACGCGGCACGCATCAAGCCTTGCGCCCGTTGCGCCGCCGCCCCATCCTGAACGGAGGCATTGGGCGCATGCAAATCACGCCAAAAATCATAGGCTTCGGCGCAGGCCAAGCGTTCGTCCAGATCCGCCGCAGCGCGACGGGCCTGCTCCAGGGAAATAGGGCCACCGGCAGAGGCTGCCGATAACAGGCGCGGCAAAACCCGCGCCCGGCGCTCTTGTTCGGCTTGCAGTTCCTGTGCGGAGTGTCCGCCGCTTTCCAGCAAGGCCGCCAGATCGCCAGAACTGGGCGCGTACAGGGGGCGCTGACCCTCGCGTACCTGCAAGGCCGAGTCGACCAGTTCGGCAGCGCTCATAAAGCGTAGATCCTCGGGCACTTTCTGGCCATTGGATACGTAATGAATGGGCAATTTGAAGCGGATGGCGGTATCCAGAGGGCCGCCCAGCTTGATGGCCTCGTCCACCTTGGAGATGATGCAGCCACTGAGTGCAGTGCCACCATCGTGCGTATAGCTACGTGCCACCTCATCCAGGGTATCGCCTTGGCTGGCCGCATTGAGCACCAGCAAACGCTGCACCCGGCGTCCGGCACCGGCCAGCAAAGCGGCCTGCTCACGCACATAGCGGTCACGCTGGCTGATGCCCATATTGTCGATCAGGATCACCTGATCGGGGCGCACGCCCAGCATCACACTGCGCAGTTGCGCCACATCCTGGACAATATGCACGGCGACCCGCATCAAATCGCCATAAATTTTCAATTGCTCGTGCGCACCGATCCGATACGTATCGGTAGTTAGCAAAACCACTTTATCGGGACCGAAACGACGCACGGCTCGAGCCGCCAATTTGGCCAGCGTGGTGGTCTTGCCCACTCCCGTGGGCCCCACCAAGGCCAAGGCCAAGCCAGGCTGCCACAAGGAGTCCTCAGAACGCAGCACCGGCAAATGGGTTTCCAGCTCTGTACGTACCCATTGCAAGGCCGCACGCGCGCCCAGCTCCTCAGGCAAACGCTTGAGCATGGCACGCAACAAGGCGGTACTGAAACCTTGCGACAACAGACTCTGAAACAGATTCACCGCCACAGGCGTGCGACGCATCTGGTGGCTCCAGACCAAATCATCCATGCGTCCTTCCAATGCGCCACGCAATGCCCCAATCGCGCCCATGACATTGTCAGCCGCTGGGGGCGGAGCCACTTCCTGCTGACGAATGCCGGCAGCCTGATGAGGCACGCTGCCTGGCATGGGCGCACGTTCAGTGGCGGCGCCGGGCACGGAGCTGGAATCCGTCGCCAGAATCTCCACCCCGCCATTGACACGACGGTTGGACACAATCAGGGCATCGGGGCCCAAGGCAATGCGTACCTGACGCATGGCTTCACGACTGGTACTACCAAAAAAGCGACTTATATTCATTCAGACTGACCAATAATGGTGGTGACCCGAAGGATGCGTTCTTCAGGAATTTCAGCGTTAGACAAGACACCCAGCTGGGGAATGTGGTGTCGCAGGAAACGGGACAAGGTGGCCCGCAAAATGGGGGGCACAACCAGCACAGGCGGATCACCATGCTCTTCCTGGAACTGTGTCGCCCGCATGGCATCGGTCAATACCGACTCGGCCAGTCCGGGTTCGAGCGCACCGCTGCTGGTCAGCGCCTGCGTCATGACCCGCTCCAGACGAGCATCCAGACCGATCACACGCAACTCGCCTTCGCCAGGGAACCACTGCTGCACAATGGCGCGGCCCAGCGCCACGCGCAAGACAGCCAGCAGCTCACCGGCCTCCTGACCAGGCTGAACCGCGCCAGGAGCCAGAATACGCGGCGCATGCTCGGCCAAGGTTTCCACAATGCTGCGCATATCACGAATAGGAACGTCCTCAGCCAGCAGGCCCCGCAAGACCTTGAGCAACAGGCTAAGAGACAGGGTTTGCGGCACAAAATCCTCGACCAGCTTGGGCGCTTCGCGGCCCACATGATCGAGCAGTTGCTGCACTTCCTGACGACCCAGCAAATCGGCCCCGTGGCGATGCAGCAAGTGGTTGATGTGCGTGGCAATGACCGTGCTGGCATCGACCACGGTATAGCCCGCGATCTGTGCCTGCTCGCGCATACTGACATCCACCCATACTGCCGGCAAACCGAAAGCCGGATCCGTAGTCGGTGTACCGGGCAGCTTCATGGTGACGCCACCGGGATCAATGGCCAGCCACTGGCCTGGCGTTGCGGTACCACGGCCAATTTCCACCCCAGCCAGCAAAATACGATAGTCGTTAGGCTTGAGTTCCAGATTGTCCCGAATGTGAACCACAGGCGGCAAAAAGCCCACTTCCTGCGCAAACTTTTTACGCAAGCTGCGGATACGATGCAGCAGCTCGCCATTTTGCGCATGGTCTACCAAAGAGATCAGGCGATAGCCCACTTCCAGGCCCAAGGGGTCCACCATGGACACATCATTCCAGCTAGCTTCGCTGGCAGCAGAGTCAGCCGCTGCCAAGACTTCGTCGTTGGGTTCAGTGGCTTGCTGCACCTGTTCGTTCTGATGCTTTTGCATCAGCCAGGCGCCCGCTCCCAAAATCGCAGCCAGCAGCAAGAACACCAGATTGGGCATGCCGGGAATCAAACCCATCAAGCCTAAAATTGCGGCCGTGATATATAGCACCACAGGGTTGCGGAAAAGCTGGTTGACCATCTGCTGGCCCACGTCTTCGTCCGTCGCCACGCGCGAGACCACCACACCGGCAGCCGTCGAGATGATCAAAGCAGGAATCTGGGCAACCAGACCATCACCAATGGTCAGCAAGGTGTAGACGCGGCCGGCCTCCGAAAAGCTCAAACCATGCTGCACGACACCAATAACCAGACCACCAATCACGTTGATGACCATAATCAGCAGGCCCGCTACGGCGTCACCGCGCACGAACTTACTGGCACCATCCATGGAACCGTAGAACTCGGCCTCTTGCGACACCTCAGCGCGGCGGCGCCGTGCATCGTCCTCGCCGATCAAACCGGCATTCAGGTCCGCATCAATGGCCATCTGCTTGCCTGGCAAGGCATCCAGGGTAAAGCGTGCGCCCACCTCCGCAATACGCCCGGCGCCCTTGGTAATCACCACAAAGTTGATGATGACCAAAATCACGAACACGATCAGGCCAACAGCAAAACTGCCACCGACCAGAAAGTGGCCAAAGGCCTCAATGACCTGGCCAGCCGCATCCGGGCCCTTGTGACCGTTCATCAGCACCACACGCGTGGAGGCCACATTCAGGGCCAGGCGCAGCAAGGTGGCAAACAACAGCACGGCCGGGAAAGCGGCAAAGTCCAATGGCTTTTTGGTGAACATGGCCACCAGCAAGATCATGACGGCCAGAGCGATGTTAAAGGTAAACAACAGGTCCAGAAAAAACGGGGGCAAGGGCAAAATCATCATGGCCATCACCATGAGGATCAGCACCGGACCCGCTAAAAGCCGGGCGTGTTGGCCACCATTTTGTTTGAGTAAGGCAAAAAAATTGTTCATTGCTTTTCATGTTTGCGCGAACGCAGTGGGCCTTCATCCATGCCTGTCGGCACGTTCAATCGGGTGGGCATGATCGGGCGCTCGCCCTGCCCCTTGTTCCAGTTACGAAGCTGATAAACCCAGGCCAGCACTTCGGCCACCGCCGAGTACAAATCCACGGGAATCTCGCGCTCCAGTTCAACGTTAAAGTACAGGGCCCGCGCCAGCGCAGGCGCCTGCAACGTGGCCACGTTATGCTCCGCCGCCAGTCCTCGGATCTTGGCGGCAATCAAGCCCGTGCCTTTGGCCACCACACGGGGAGCACCGCCCTTGCCGTCCTGATACTTCAAGGCCACCGCGTAATGCGTGGGGTTGGTCACCACCACATCAGCGCCCGGTACCTGAGACATCATGCGCGAACGGGCCATGGACCGTTGCTGCTGCCGAATGCGACCTTTGACGTGCGGGTCACCTTCGCTTTCCTTATGCTCTTCTTTCACATCCTGATGCGACATGCGCAGCTTCTTGTAAAAGCTCCACAACTGCCAGGGCGCATCAATCAATACAATCACCAGCAAACTGGCAGCGATCAGGGCACAACACTTGATGATCAGCTCCATCCCCGTGGCAATAGCCGCCGTGGGATGCACATACATCAAGGCCGTCATCTGTTCGCGCTCGGTCCAGATGACATACATTGCCACCGAACCCACCAGACCAGCTTTGGCCAGGGTTTTGATCAGCTCCACGACAGTCTGCATGGAAAACATGCGCTTGATGCCCTTGGCCGGATTCATGCGCTCGAACTTGGGCTGCAGGGCCTTGCCGCTAAAACTCATGCCTCCCAGTGCCATCGAGGCCATCACCGCGACCACCACCAGCAGCAAAAACAAGGGCGCCAACCCCTTTAGCGCCTCACCAGCCAGACTGGCCGCCTGCATCACCATGGCACTGGGATCGTGCGCGACACGTGGATCAAACCAGACGCTGCGCCGCACAATACCGCCAAAGGTCTCGTACAGATAGCCGGCCCCAATCCAGATTCCGCCTATCCCGGCCAGCAGCATCAGGAAGGTAGTCAGCTCTCTGGAACGCGCTACCTGCCCTTCCTCCCGCGCCTTTTCCAGGCGCCGGGGTGAGGCCGGTTCTGTTTTTTCGAGATCGCTGTCTTCTGCCATGGACTGCCAAGACGCAGGAGTTGAAAGAATGAATCACGCGCGCAGCACACGTTTTGCGCTCGCACGGCATGCTGCGGGGTCATTCTAAAAGAGGGCTGTGGCTCTGATAGCGCGGAGAAAGCCTGATAAAAGCAGGCTGTTCCTCACAAGCAAAAAGGCGCTGCAATGCGCAGCGCCTTAAGAGAGCAAACCCAATGATCAGGTAGGGCCAGAAATCAAAAGCCCAGATTGGCCAGCAAATCGTCCACTTGATCCTGGCTGGTGACCACTTCCGAGGCTACGGGCGAGACCACCGGACCATTGATAAGGCTATGAGTTTCTTCACGTTTTTCTGTAGGAACGTTATCGACCAGCACCTGAACCAGTTCGGTTTCAATCGTACCGACCACACCGAGCATGCGCGTGATCACCTGACCGGTCAGATCCTGAAAATCCTGAGCCATGATGATTTCCAGCAGATTGTCCTGCGTCTGCTGGGCCTTGACAGGCACATCGCGCAAAAAGCCACGAGTGCGCTTGACCAGTTCGCGAGCCTGATCCTGGTCCAGGGGCTGTTCAAACCATTGGTCCCATTCGGCATCCAGCGCCTGGGCGTCTGCCTGCAGGGACTCTTGCAAAGGACGCACTTGCTCGGCTGCATTGAGCACCCGGTTGGCGGCCTGCTCAGTCATGCGAGCCACATAGTGCAGACGATCGCGGGCATCCGGAATCGCGTGCGCGGCATCTTTAATGGCCTGATCCAGACCCAATTCGCGCATGCTTTCCCGCAACAGACGGGTCAGGTTGGCGATGCGGTAAACCAGATCAACCGGTACGCTCTGGGGGTCGGGATGATTCGATGTTTGCTGTGGATCCATGACGTACTCCGTATTAACCGGCCATTTTCTCGAAGATCTTGTTCAGCTTCTCTTCCAGCGTTGCGGCGGTAAAGGGCTTGACGACGTAGCCATTGGCGCCCGCCTGAGCGGCGGCAATAATGTTCTCTTTTTTGGCCTCGGCCGTCACCATCAGCACCGGCAAAGAAGACAGGCTGGCATCGGCGCGAATCTGCTTGAGCATCTCCAGCCCGTCCAGATTCGGCATGTTCCAGTCAGAGACTACAAACTCAAAATTGCCATTACGCAATTTTTCCAGGCCCATCTGACCATCTTCTGCTTCGTCTACATTCTCGTACCCCAGATCCTTGAGCAGGTTCTTGATAATCCGGCGCATGGTGGGAAAGTCATCGACGACGAGAATTTTTATATTTTTTTGTACCATTTACATTCTCCAAATGAGTAGCATGCCAGTGCGTTCAGGACCGTTTATACACGGTGCCCAAAAGCCCCCACACTGGCCAGAATTCGTTCGCTAATCTGCCCCAAGGGCAACGCTATGTCGGTCGCGCCAATTTGCAAGGCTTCACGCGGCATGCCAAAGACCACGCTGGTGGCCTCGTCCTGGGCAAACGTCATGGCACCGGCCTGTTTCATGGCCAGCAAACCTTGCGCGCCATCCTTGCCCATACCAGTCAGAATGACCCCCACGGCATTGCGTCCGGCCAGTTCGGCAGCAGAGTGAAACAGCACATCGACCGAGGGCCGGTGGCGATTGACGGGTTCACTGTCCACCAGTTTGACCACATAGTTGGCACCCGAGCGGGCCAGCTTCATGTGCGCCACGCCACCAGGAGCCAGATACACGTGACCGGGCAACACGCGTTGGCCATCTTCCGCCTCGTGCACCTGCATGGAGCACAGACCATCCAGCCGGTTTACGAACGAGCGCGTGAAACCGGCTGGCATGTGTTGAGTGATCATGATGGCCGGGCAGTTGGCGGGCAAGGGCTCCAGCACCTGACGAATCGCCTCGGTGCCACCGGTGGAGGCGCCAATCATGATGAGTTTTTCAGTCGTTGAAAAATTATGCGTCAAGCGACGCACCGGGGCCGAGCCTGGCACTGCCGGGACAGCACGGCGCGGACGGGCAATGGAGGCGGCACGGATCTTGTCGGCAATCAGGTCCGAATAATCCAGCAGACCATCGCGCAGACCCAGCTTGGGCTTGGTCACAAAGTCCACTGCACCCAGCTCCAACGCGCGCAAGGTCACGTCCGAATTGCGCTCGGTCAGCGAGGACACCATCACCACGGGCATGGGACGCAAGCGCATCAGACGCTCCAGAAAGTCCAGACCGTCCATGCGGGGCATCTCGACATCCAGCGTCAAGACATCCGGATTGTGCTCTTTGATCAGCTCTCGCGCCACCAGCGGATCGGGGGCAACGGCCACCACTTCCATATCCGCATGGCTATTGATAATTTCCACCATCAGGCTGCGCACCAAGGCGGAGTCATCTACACACAAAACTCGAATTTTCTTCATGCTACTCATAATCCCGATTTCAAGCGCCAACAGAGCTCAGGGCGTGCAAGCCCCCCTTGGACCCTAGTTCCGGACATACACCGTCTGACCCAGCAGGCGAAAGGCTTTGGTCAGGTAGGAGAAGTTCTCGGAATGCCCCACAAACAACAGGCCACCCGGTTTGGTCACAGCGGCGAATCGCTCCAGAATGCGCGTCTGATCGTCCCGGTCAAAATAAATCATGGTGTTTCGACAGAAAATCACATCAAAACGACTGGACGAAGGCCAGGCCGACCCCACCAGATTGAACTCCTCGAACTCCACCATATTGCGCAGCACCGGTTTGACACGCGCCAGGCCTTTGCGAGCCCCCACACCGCGCTGAAAATAACGCGGCAGCCACAAATCGGGTACGGGCTGGATACGCTCCAGGGTGTACACGCCCTGACGGGCCTTATCCAAGGCGGCCGAATCAATGTCGCTGGCCAGGATAGACACATTCACATCCGGCGAAGGGCAATGTTCGCGCACCGTCATGGCAATGGAATAGGCTTCCTCGCCGGTGGACGCTGCGCTGCACCAGATATCCAGAGGTTTGCCGCGTGTACTGACAAACTTGCCCAGAATATCGAAGTGATGCTGTTCACGGAAAAATGCCGTGTGATTGATGGTGAACGCGTTAACGAAGTCCTGCCACTCCTGGCTATGGGTGTCCTGCTCCAGAATATCCAGGTACTGTCGCACCTCCCGCATACCCGCGTTCTGGCTGCGCATACCCAGTGTGCGGGCCACCATATCTTCTTTGTGGGTACCTAAGATGATGCCCGCATACGACTTGAGCAAGCGCGCGGCTCGCTCACAGTCGGCCCTCGAGGCCTGCGGGATCGAGGGCAATGTATAAACAAAAGGTTCCACAGATGTGCTCATATAACTACAGGCTGGCCAAGGTCCCGCTAAAAGGCCCCGTCGACAGACGCTCGCCGGAACGCAATCGCTCCGGCTCGGGCGCCTCATACGGATCATCGATAATGTCTTGTGCGCTCACTTTGAACGCCGACACCGCGTCGGACAGACGGGTTGCCTGATCCTGCAAGGAGCCCGCTGCTGCGGTTGCCTGCTCGACCAAGGCCGCATTTTGCTGCACAACCACATCCATTTGTGCAACTGCCCGGTTAACCTGCTCAATTCCTTCTGACTGTTCGTTCGAAGCTGACGAAATTTCCGCCATGATAGTGGTCACACTCTGTACCGAACTGACCACCTCCATAACCACTTTGCCCGCCTCATCGACCTGACGGGTTCCTTCTTTAACTTTGGCCAACGACTGCTCGATCAAACCCTTGATCTCACGGGCCGCTTGCGCGCTGCGCTGAGCCAGGCTGCGAACTTCGCCGGCCACCACGGCAAAGCCCTTGCCCTGCTCCCCTGCCCGGGCCGCCTCTACCGCCGCGTTCAAGGCCAGAATATTGGTCTGGAAGGCAATACCATCAATGACATTTACAATCTGGGCAATTTGTCCCGAACTGGCCGACAAGTCTTCCATGGTCTGCACCACAGTCGAGACCGCCTGTCCGCCACGCAGCGCCACATCCGACGCACTCTTGGCGACCTGATCCGCTTGCTGGGCATTGTCCGAGTTCTGACGTACGGTGCTGGCCAACTGCTCCATGCTGGCCGCAGTTTGCTGCAAGGAGGCCGCCTGTTCTTCCGTGCGGCTGCTCAAATCCGTATTGCCCACATAGATTTCACGCGAGCCAAACGTAATTTCTTCCACCCCCTGACGCACGGTATGCACCATGGACTGCAAACTGTTTTGCATGCGTCGTACGGCGTCATACAGCACACCGATTTCATTGGTGGACTTCACTTCCACACGCTGGGTCAAATCGCCGCTGGCAATGCGATCAAAATGTGCACCCGCCTGACGCAAGGGACGCAGCACCATGCGGTTCAGGAACACATACACCGCCAAGGAGATAAACAGGCAAAACACCATCGCCAGCCCCACCAGACGGACCACCATGTTGTACTGCTCGTTTTCTTTCTGGTACTGCTCATCGATAGAGCGCTGCTGAGCTTGCTGCAAGGAATTCAAGGCGCTATAGAGATCTTCTTCCAAAAACTTGGTCGTGGTGGCCACATAGCCACGAAAACCAGCGATATCACCCTGCTCCAGATAGGCAATCAAGGGCAGCACCCCACCTTGCATCAAGGACATGAAGGCGGCATCCACGCGCTGATAATAGTCGTTGGTGCCTTCCAGTTGCGTGGCAATGCCCTGATACTCAAAAAATGCTTCCTGCGCCAGCTCGAACTGCTTGCGTGTTGCCTCCAGGGCATCCTGGGTCGCCGAGCTGATTGCCGAGGTTTTGGGAGCAACGTCGCTCCACTCGGCCATCAGGTCCTGATTTTGCAGATCGTTGCTGACCACATAGCTGATAGCCGCTCGTCCAATCAGGGTTTGGGTCTCTTTGTAGCTCTCGATGGCCTGATACATGGCCGAGCCTACTCGCTGGTTGACCACGATGCTTTGCAGCGCACCGTTATTGGCGCGCAGGGACAAAATCCCCAACGCAGCACCTGCCACTAGCATGACTAAAAAAAACACCAGTACCAGAATCAGACTGGTCCGCACCTTCAGATTGGCCAAACGTAATCCATCCAGCATTGCAAGCACCTTGTCTAGAGTAGATCCGAACATCAGAGGCGCTTGTGACGCCTCCCCCGACCCGAACATTCCTTAAAGGACCCGGTAAACAGGTCCCCGCTTTGCCAGTCTTTGCAGACTCGGGCGATCAGGCCACTGCGCTATCGACCAGCGCCATCTCTTCGCTGGTCATCAATTTTTCAATATCCACCAAAATCAGCATACGTTCACCCAGCGTACCGATCCCGGTCAGGTATTCGGTCGAGAACGCCGTGCCAAAGCTGGGGGCGGCGCTGATCTGGGACGACTGCAAAACCAGCACGTCCGACACACCATCGACCACCACACCGACCACACGGTCGCGCAGATTCAGAATCACCACCACGGTCTGGTGGTCGTACTCCACCCGCTCCATGTTAAAGCGCACCCGCAAGTCCGCGATCGGCACAATCACGCCGCGCAGATTGGTGACACCCTTGATGAAGTTCGGTACGTTGGCAATGCGGGTTACGGTCTGGGAGTCGTAGCCCCGGATCTCCTGAACTTTCAGAATATCGATGCCGTATTCCTGGTCGCCCAGAGTAAATACCAGATACTCCTTGCCGCCAGCCTCGGCAGCTTCGGAGTGGGAAGTAAAGTCGTTGGACATAAAGATCTCCGAATAATCAGGCCCACGTCGAGGCGGGGTCACGCGCCAGACGTTGCAAGGCAAAAACATCAACAATCAGGGCTACGCTGCCATCGCCCAAAATGGTGGCAGCAGAAATACCCGGAATTTTTCGGTAGTTGGCTTCCAGGTTCTTGACCACGACTTGATGCTGACCAATCAGGTGATCGACCAGCAAGGCAAAGCGCATGTCTTCGGCCTGCAAGATAACGGCAATTGCGCGGGTCACATCTTTCTCGGCCTCTTCAACCGAGAAAATATCCCGCAGGGAAATCAGGGGCAGATACTCGCCGCGCACAAACATCACGTGATCGGTATCGGATACACGGCGCAACTGCTCTTCAGTGGGCTGCATGGATTCGGTCACGTGGGCCAACGGCAAGATAAAGACCTCATTGCCTACCTGCACCGACATGCCATCCAAAATGGCCAGGGTCAGGGGCAGGACAATACGGGTGGTGGTGCCCTGACCCGCACGTGAGTACAGTTGCACGTGACCACCCATGCTTTGAATATTGCGTCGCACCACGTCCATACCCACGCCACGCCCGGAAATTTCCGTCACTTTCTCGGCCGTAGAAAAGCCCGGTGCAAAAATCAGTTGCCAGACCTCGTCGTCCGGCATGGTATCGGTGACTGGCAAGCCCGAGGACATGGCTTTTTTCAGAATGCGTTCGCGGTTCAGACCAGCGCCATCGTCCACCACCTCGATAATGATGTGGCCACCCTGATGCTGGGCCGACAAGGTCAGCACGCCCTCTTCTTCCTTGCCCACAGCCAGACGATCCTCAGGCATTTCAATGCCGTGGTCGATACTGTTGCGCACCAAGTGGGTTAGCGGGTCAATAATGCGTTCGATCAGGCTCTTGTCCAGCTCGGTGGCCTGCCCTTTGGTAACCAAACGAATTTTCTTGTTCATGCGCGCGGCGCTTTCACGCACCACACGCGGGAAGCGGCTGAACACATAGTCCATGGGCATCATGCGGATGGACATCACGGACTCTTGCAAATCACGTGCATTGCGTTCCAGTTGCTCAATACCGTTGAGCAAACGATCATGGACGACTGGATCCAGCGTCGAGGCCGTTTGCACCAACATGGCTTGGGTAATGACCAGCTCGCCCACCAGGTTGATGATTTGATCCACTTTCTCCACACCGACACGGATAGTGCCGGACTCTTTGGGAGCGGCAGCCTTGGCCGGTTTTTCTGCTGCTTTGGCCGTGGCAGCAGGCACAACCGCCTGGGTTTTCTCAGGTTCGGCAGCCGCAGCAACTGGCTGAACTGGCGCAGCAGTCGCTTGTGCTGTCACGGGAGGCTCGGCAGCCTCGGTGCTCACAGAAGCCACGGTCGCCGCTGACGCCTGAGCAGGTGCAGCGGCTTGTCCCGGCACAGCGGCCGGTTTTACCGACACCTGATCGGCATTCAAAATAAAGCAGCACACAGCCAGAATATCGTCAGCCGAGCCCGTGGTTTCCACCCAGATATCCAGGCGGTCACCCTCGCGTGTCTGATGGACGATGGTGCCCATCAACTCCATTTCCTGTTGCAAAGCCTGGGCATCTTTATCCGACACCGGTCCCATGGACACCCGCAGCGGCAGGCCGGTTGTATCGGCAGCCGGTTCGGGTTCCGGTTCAGGCTCGGCCTGCAAAATCGCTTCGGTGCCTTTCGTATCGGTTGCCAAAATGCCCTTTTGTTCCAGGGCCAATTGCCTCAGTTGCGCGCAGATGCGGGTGTAGGCTTCCTCGTCAGGCTCCTGTTCCTCGCGGTAGGCATTGACTTGTCCGGTTAGCACGTCCTTGGTTTCCAGAAAGAGGTCAATCATGTCCTTGCGCAATTGCATTTCGCCATTACGGACCAGATCGAGCAGATTTTCGAGTAAGTGGGTAGTTTCAGCCAGCTGACCGAAGCAACCAAACGTGCCGGCACCACCCTTGATTGAGTGCGCGGCCCGGAAGATGGCATTGAGCTGATCGCGATCAGGCTCGTCCAGATCCAGCTCCAGCAGCAAGCGCTCCATGTCCGCCAGCAACTCATCGGCTTCATCGAAAAAGGTTTCGTAAAACTGACTCAGATCTACGCCGGAGCTCATGAACACTTCCTTCCTGGTTATGGCTTAGAACAACAAAACAAAAAGCACAGCCCAATCGCGTAGGCCATCGGGCCTATTAACAGGCCTTAAGGCACCATTGGCAAGGCAGAAGGCATTTCAGGCAGACCGGGAATATGAATACTGATGGGTCCCTCGGTCTCCTGCATGGCTTCGCGCAAATCAAACTCTTCCGAACCGCTTGCGGCCTGCTCATCCATGCGTCGTTCCGCCCGGCTATTGAGCACGAGCAGGCTGATACGTCGATTTACGGCTGCAGCCGGGTTATCTTTAACCAGACTTACACTATCGGCCAAACCCACCACCTGCTTGACTTTGGCCTCGGCCAGGCCGCCGGCCACCAGCTCCTGTCGAGCGGCATTGGCACGGTCGGCGGACAACTCCCAGTTACTGTACAAACGCTCGCCGCTGGCGTACTGCAGCGAATCGGTGTGACCGGAAATCAGAATCCGGTTAGGCATCTCGTTCAAGGGGGAACTTAGCGAACGCAAAATGGCCCGCATGTAAAGTTGCACCTGGGCACTGCCCGTAGAGAACATGGGGCGGCTTTGACGGTCAATAATC
Source organism: Alcaligenes sp. (assembly GCF_050255915.1). NCBI lineage: Bacteria > Pseudomonadati > Pseudomonadota > Betaproteobacteria > Burkholderiales > Alcaligenaceae > Alcaligenes > Alcaligenes sp. The sequence goes on along the minus strand of NZ_JBFWIQ010000008.1, from coordinate 55,318 downwards.
TGAATACGCAAACCGTCCTGGGTCATGTCCAGCAACAACTGCGGACGGAACTCTTTCAGGACGGGATCAATACGAATTAACTCCTCCAGCGCTGATTTCAAATCCTCCAGACGCTCGACGTCCTGACGGTCGTCGGCGGCCTGGTTGTTGCTGACACCAGGATGAGGATTGGGAACCAGACTGGGCTGACCACCCGGGATGACACTGCGTGAATAGTCTGACTGATGGCCACCAGAGACGGCATCCATCAAGGGCATGCGAAAGTAATCGGCGATTTCCTTCAAGTCCTGCTTGGGAACCAGAGAAAGAATCCACATCACCAGAAAAAAAGCCATCATTGCCGTCATGAAATCGGCATAGGCAATTTTCCAGCTACCACCATGGTGCTCGGCATGGGCCATCTTCTTGCGACGGATGACCACGCGATCCTTATGATTGCTCATGAGCGCATCCGCTTACGCTTTGCGACCAGCACCCGAGCGGGCCTGACGCACATGCTCCTCCAGTTCCTGGAACGAGGGGCGATCGGAGGAAAACAGCACTTTACGGCCAAACTCCACCGCCAGTTGGGGTGGGTAGCCATTCAGGTTGGCCAGCAAGGTCACCTTGATGCATTCCAGAACCTTGACCGAGTCCGACGTACGGCGCTCGATCGTTGCGGCCAGTGGCGCGACAAAACCGTAGGCCATCAAAATACCCAGAAAGGTCCCCACCATGGCCTTGGAAATCAGATCAGCCAGCACGGCGGGCGGCTGGTCAACCGAAGCCAGGGCTTTCACCACCCCCAGCACCGCCGCCACAATCCCGAAAGCGGGCAAGGCATCGGACACTTCACGCAAGGCGCGCGCTGGCACATTCAGCTCATGCTCGTGGGTTTCAATGTCCTGATCCATCAGCGTTTCAATTTCAAACGAGCTCATATTGCCGCTGATCATCAAACGCAAGTAGTCGGACACAAAGTTCATCAGAACCGGATCCTTCACCACATTGGGGTAATCGGAAAAGATAGGACTTTGCTGAGGATTCTCGATATCGGCCTCGATAGACATCATGCCATCGCGCCGTGCCTTGTTCAGCAGCACCGACAGCATGCCCATCAGTTGCATGTATAACTGCTTGTTGTAGGGGCTACTGCGAAAGGCGGTCGGCAAGGCTCTGGCCAGCAGCTTGATGGACTTACCGCTGTTGGACGCAAAGTAGGCCCCAAGGGCCGCGCCACCAATCAGCAATAACTCAAAAGGCTGGTAGAGCGCACCCAGATGCCCACCCAGCCCCACAAAGCTCCCGAAAACGGAAACGAAAACAATGATATATCCAAGGATGATAAGCACGGATACGCCTTCTTCAAATACACGCTGCTAATGATGGCGGCAAGCAACCGGGCTAAAACGACGCGTTAATGGCCTTTTTCCAGCCTAGATCGACGCTTCCAGTTGCCTTGACACGTTCAGATTCTTATCAGATCCACATCAAAAACCAGCATCCATCCGGCTTTGCTGCACACTGACGATACAAAAGCTCTTGTTAAACGGGCACGTCTACCTGGACGTTGACATGCCCCGGGGCTCTGGATTGCGACTGCCTGACAGGCTCCGATTTTCGGCTTTTGCTAGCAGGAGACGTAGAGGCGCTGCGCGCCTTGCTGGCACGCGTCTTGCCTGCCCGTGGGGGCGGACGGCAAATGGCACAAATAAAGCCCGCGTCAGGGTCGTGCGCATGGGCCACAAAGCCCCCTTTGCAGCGTTCGCATTGGGACAGTTGCAGCAAGCCACTATCAAAAAAGCGCAACAGCATCCACGCACGGGTAAAACTGAGCACAGGCTCTTCATCTGGCTCGAGCTCCGAGCGCCCGGCCGAGGATTGCTCCAGGTACAAACGATAGGCCTCAACCAGCGCACGACTTTTGTCGCAAGGCGTATGCACAGCCATGAACTGGTAAATACTGAAGAAAAGACTGGAGTGGATATTGGGCAGCCAGGTCATGAACCAGTCGACAGAAAAAGGGAGCATGCCTTTAGGCGGCGAGCAGCCTTTGACTTCGCGGTATAAACGGGCCAGCCGGTCATAGCTCAATGATGTTTCTGCTTGCAAAACCTGCAAGCGCGCCCCCAGCTCAATCATGTCGGAAGCCAGCCCAATTTCCTGGGCTTCTTTGGCGACGCTTTTTATAGCCATAGTTCTTGATGTAATAAGTTCGCAGCGGGTTTAACCGGCTTGCTCTGCCGTCGCGCGTTGGGACAGAAGAATGGTGGAGTGGGCCTGCTGCAATACCCCTCCGAGCACATCCTGCGTCAAGGTGGTAAGCAGGTCGTAATCGTTGAAACGGAAACCGCAAATCAACGAACTGGAGCTGGCCAGTTTGACCAATTGAGCAGGTGACAGACGCAGCAAAGTCTCTGCCACATCGGAGTCAAAGCCCAAACGGAACATACCTGCCGAAAAATTCTCCCGCAGCAAACGTTGTGCGAGTAACAAGTACGACAAATTGACTTCCTGAATATCATTCAGCAGCGAATTTTCCGATACGGGCATGTCAGCCATCCTTGTAAAACTGTTAATCAGCTAGTTCTGTAACGAAACATATTTAAAACATATAAAGTTACATAAATATGTATCATGCCTTGCAATATATTGCATGGATACATTTTTTACATTATCAACGCTCTCGACACAAACTGTCCATGAATACTCTAAAAACATGGAAAACGTCGGATATATGCAATAAACGTATCAAGACACAGCAGAATATTATCAGATGCTCACTTAATGTTGTATATATAAACTAGATGTAACATGACAAAAATCAAAACGCTTGTATCAAAAATGTGTTTTGTTGCATGTATTAATCATTAATTCATGACTATTTCGTCGATCCCGCTTAGGCTCTGCCTGAAAATCGACGAAATATCGGATATTCTTCCGATAAGCGTTTGTGCCGCCAACCCCACATCCGTTTTGTAACAGCCCATGATTCCTGCTGCTTTTACGCAACGTCTGCTTACCCTGTGCCTGACTCTGCTTCTGGCGGCTTGCGCACATACCCCTTCTTCACGCCCTCCAACTACCCATATCTTTGAGCTTGATGAGCAACGGCGTTCCGCCGTGGTCCTGTCCGCCTTGAGCCTGCTGGATACCCCGTATCGCTACGGCGGGCACAAACCATCTACCGGCTTTGATTGCAGTGGGCTGGTGCATTATGTATTCAGTCAGGAATCCAGCTCCCCTGTTCCGCGTCGTACCAGCGATCAGGCCGGCGCGGCGCGGCGCGTCAGCCGCTCGCAGCTACGCCCTGGCGATCTGGTGTTTTTTAATACACTGGGCACGCCCAACTCGCATGTCGGTATCTATATAGGCAAGCAACAGTTCATCAATGCGCCCTCCAGTGGTGGGCGCGTACGAATTGATTCTTTGGATAATCCCTATTTCGCCAAACGCTTTGAAACGGCTCGCACATTCTTTGATTGATTCATCGACAAGCCTGCAGTATCGGGATTGAATGGAACATGAGCCTGTATGACAAGACCCTGTTCCATTGAGCACAAATAACAAAAGGGCCCATGATGAGTGGGCCCCTTTTTTATTGCGATGCGGCTAGCACGTCGGCACGGTGGCGTATTGCTCGGCCAACGCCAGAAAAGCATCCAGCTCGGGCGAACGCCCCGTTTCCTCTTGCATAATCGCTGCCACTGCCGGGGCAAGTGATTGCGCCAGGCGCGCATCCAGGAACAAAAGCCGAGAACGACGGGCCAGCATGTCTTCCACGGTACGGGCATATTCAAAGCGGCAGGCAAAGCGCACCATGGCGACGCTCAGGCCTGGAGCCAGCTCTTGATCGGCTCCGGGCAAGGTCTGCACCCAATCAGCCTCACTGCCATAAGCATCCAGGCCAGCGGTACGCCCCAAAGAGCGCCGATCGCCTACATAAGAAGCCCCCACCAAGCGTTGTTCCTGAGTCCGGCAGGCAGGCAAAGGCCCCAGCAAACCGGACTGCTGGCAACGTTCCAGCACATCCTCAGCCATAGCTCGGTACGTTGTCCACTTGCCACCCGTTACCGTCAATAAACCATTGGTGCTCACCGTAATGCTGTGTTCCCGGCTGATCGATTGCGTTTTCCCCGCAGCCGACTCGGCAGCCGGACGCACCAAGGGCCGCAAGCCTACCCAGATACTGCGCACGTCCCGCGCAGTCGGGGCTTTTTGCAGATAATTCGCAGATTCTTTCAGAATGAAATCCACTTCCTGGGCCATAGGACGCGGCTCCAAAGGAACATCATCCCGGGGGGTATCCGTGGTTCCCAGAATCAGCTTGCCCAGCCAAGGCACGGCAAACAGCACTCGGCCATCCTTGGTACGCGGCACCAGCAAAGCGTGTTCACCGGGCAGAAATGTCTGATCGACCACCAAGTGCACCCCCTGGCTGGGCGAGACCATAGGCCGCAATTGACGCCCGGCTTCCCGTGCATCCAGTTCTCGAACCTGATCCACCCACACCCCCGTGGCATTGACCACGCAGTGACTCTGGATCGTATAGGTTTGACCACTTTCTCCGTCCTGGCAGCGCACCCCGGACACCTTACCGTCGCGGTGCATCACTTCTACAACCGGGCAGTAATTGACCAGCAAGGCACCATTCAAGGCTGCCGTACGGGCCAGGGCCAAAGCCAGACGCGCATCGTCAAACTGACCATCCCAATATTTGACACCGCCTTTCAAGCCACTTTGACGGGCGCCCGGCAACAGTTGCCGAATTTTAGAAGCGCTCAGAAACTGGGTATGGCCCAACCCTTCCCGCCCTGCCAAACCGTCGTACGCCATCAAGCCAACCCCATAGAACGGGGTTTCCCAGCATTTGTAGCTGGGCATGACAAAAGGCAGGCGCTGCGCCAGATGCGGCGCATTACTGAGCAAATGCATGCGTTCACGCAAGGCCTCGCGTACCAGGCTGACATTGCCCTGAGCCAGATAACGCACCCCACCGTGAACCAGCTTGGTGGCCCGCGAGGATGTGCCCTTGGCAAAATCCTGAGCTTCCAACACCACCACACTCGAGCCGCGCAGGGCCGCGTCCAGGGCCACACCCAGGCCGGTTGCCCCGCCCCCCACCACGACCATATCCGCCTGAGTGGTGCGCGCCAAGGCGCCCATCATCTGGGCTCTATCGGTTAATAAGGGGGAACTTAATGTAGTCATAAGATGAGCTTTGGACCTGAAATTAGCAGACACCCGAAAAATCACTGGCTGGCTCGGGATTTACCCTGATTTTAGCCCCTGAACTCTTACCGTCCAGTGAAACTTGTTTGCTCGCGTATCAAGGTGCCTTCAGCTACCGGACACAGGCTACACAGAGCCAGTACACTGTGGTCTGCTCCGCTTTTACTGCCTCATTCGCATGACATTCATACTTGCTCTTGATCAGGGAACTTCCAGCTCGCGCAGCCTTGTTGTCGCGGCAGACGGCCGCATTCTGGCCAAGGCGCAGCAGGAAACCCAGCAATACTATCCACGCACAGACTGGGTGGAACACGATCCCCAGGAAATTCTGGACACACAGTTTCGGACCGCCCGACAAGCGATTGAGCAGGCCGGTCTGCGCCCCCAGGACATTCACGCCATAGGCATTACCAATCAGCGTGAAACCACCGTGCTGTGGGACCGGAAAACCGGACAGGCCCTGCACAAGGCCATCGTCTGGCAAGACAGGCGCGCCGAGGACTTCTGCGCCCAGTTACGCGAGCAGGGGCACGAAGCCACCATTACCAGCAAAACCGGCCTGCCCATCGATGCCTATTTTTCAGCCTCCAAGCTGCGCTGGCTGCTGGACTCCATTGCCGGCGCCCGTGAGCGGGCACAGCGCGGTGAACTGGCTTTCGGCACAATTGATAGCTGGCTGATCTGGCATTTAAGCGGCGGCAAGATCCACGCCACTGATGTCACCAATGCCTCGCGCACCCTGCTCTACAACATTCATAGCCAGCAATGGGACGAGGAGCTGCTGACCCTGTTCAACATCCCGGCCAGCGTATTGCCCCAGGTACAAAGCTCTGCCTCTGAGTTTGGCTGTTGCAGCCCCGAGATTCTGGGCAGCCCCATCCCTATTTGCGGTGTGGCGGGCGACCAACAAAGCGCCCTGTTCGGGCAGGCCTGTACCAAGCCCGGCATGGCCAAAAATACGTACGGCACGGGCTGCTTCCTGTTAATGCACTGTGGCTCACACGTTCCCCAATCCCATAACGGGCTGATCGCGACCAGTGCAGCCCATCACGGCGACACTCCTGCCTACGCACTGGAAGGCAGTGTTTTCATTGGCGGAGCAGTCGTCCAATGGCTACGCGACGGGCTGGGCGCTCTGGAACACAGCGCCCAAGTTGAAGAGCTGGCCCGCAGCGTGCCCGATGCCCAGGGCGTACGGCTGGTTCCCGCCTTCACTGGCCTGGGCGCCCCCTATTGGGATGCCCAAGCCCGAGGCACCATTACCGGTCTGACACGTGCCTCTACCATGGCCCACATTGCCCGCGCGGCCCTGGACAGCATTGCCTACCAAAGCGCCGCCGTGCTGCAAGCCATGAATCGAGATGTACAAGCCAACGGCGGCCCGACCTTGCACGAGCTGCGTGTGGATGGCGGAGCCTGCGCCAATAATCTTCTGATGCAATTTCAGGCAGACTTGTTGGGCCTGCCTGTCGTGCGTCCCGTTACTATTGAGACGACCGCCCTGGGCGCAGCCTATCTGGCGGGCCTGGGCAGCGGTCTGTATTCAGGTCTGCCGGAAATCGCGGCGCTGTGGCAATGCGATCGGGTGTTCGAGCCGGCCATGTCGCGCGACGAAGCTCAAACCCTGATGCTCAGTTGGGAACAAGCCGTGCGTCAGGCGCGTACTTATTGAACTTGCTGTTTTTTTGACGGAAACACCATGCTGCAAAAAATCATTCTAGGCATTGCCATTTTCCTGATCGTCATGTTGGGCTTGACCTTTGGCGAGGCCATCATCCGCTACCTCTCCTCCTACCTGGGGTTTCTGTTTGATGACTTCGTCCACTTGATGCGTGAAGTCCAGCATTACCTGACGGTCCACTGGGGTAAGGCCTTGATTGCCTTGCTCATTACCATCCCGCTGGTCATCTGGATTTCCAAGAACAAAAAAGATGAGATGTCCAAACCCAACAGCCACCGCAAGATTGCGATTGTGTTGGCGATTTTCCTGGGCTGGCTGGGCGTACACCGCTTTTACCTGGGCCAGATCGGCATGGGACTGCTGTTCCTGGTACTGTTTGCCATCTGGGCCCCGCTGGCTTACTTCCTGGCCCTGATCGACGCCTTGCGCTACGCCTTCATGGGCGACGACGAGTTCAAGCTGGTTCGTTAATTTTCATCATTCCCCCCTTACTCGGTAACGACACCCCAAAAGTTGGAGACAGATCCAACCTTTGGGGATGAGCCGGGACACACAGTAGTCCATTGCGGACTGCTGTGCGCCAGACGAATCCGGGCGGCATGCAGGCTGCAAGGTGGAGCGCAAGCCAAAGGCGTAGCGTGGGGATATTGTTCTGGTTGACCGCTTGGTGCGTTCCCCAAACTTGATAGCGGCAAATGCACACGCTCCATTCAGAAGGTTTTGTGGCTCTATCAGGGAAAACCACAGCGCGCGCGGCACCCAAGCCTAGCTCCTTGATTTTCAACATTTATATTAGCCACCATACTTTTTAGGTATTCAAGTAAACCTTTTTAGTCTTGGAAATCTCCAAGCCGCTTCGTGTTCAATCGAATTGGGGGAGACACGTCAGCCTCTAAAAGACTGGCAGCGGCGGCTCAGATCAAAAGAGTGAGGCCATTGTTGCTGGCTCTGTCTACATATCCGTTTTACCCGATGGCTTCCAGTACAAAATTCAGAGCCACCCCCATGACACTCGCATCCACGGCTTCATACGCGGACACATCTGCAACTTGCATCGGAGGTCCGCCAGATGACGAGGGTCACGACAAACATAACTAGATTGAGACACAAGACAATGCGATGCACTAAAACTACCTATTTGCTGCGCAGCGTGCTGGGCCTGGCCTTAGCCGCCTGCACGCTAAGCAGCCACGCCGCCACAAAGACACAACGCCCCAATATTTTGCTGATCGTGGCCGATGATCTGGGCTATTCAGACATAGGTGCGTTTGGCGGGGAAATCTCCACCCCCAACCTGGACGCCCTGGTCAAAGACGGCGTAGCCCTGACCGACTTTTACGCCTCCCCCTTCTGTTCCCCGACCCGCGCCATGCTGATGTCCGGCGCGGACAACCACCAGGTCGGCTTTGGTGGCATGGCCGAACTGATGACACCTCAGCAGCGCGCCCTACCGGGCTACGAAGGCTTTCTGAGCGACCGGGCCCTGCCCTTTCCACTGGTCCTGCAAGACAATGGCTACCGCACCTATATGGCGGGCAAATGGCATTTAGGCGTGACCGAAGAGGTCGCCCCACCCAATCGCGGCTTTGACCAGTCCTATGCCTTGATGCACGGTGGCGCCAGCCACTTTGACCAAAGCGGCATCATCACGTTCGACGCCAACAAAGCGCCGGTTGCCCTGTACCGTGAGAACGGCAAGCAAGTGCAGTTGCCCAAGGACTTTTACTCCAGCGAGTTTTTTGCCTCGCGCCTGCTGTCCTACATGGACGCAGACACGCGCCAGGACCAGCCTTTCTTCGCTTACCTGGCCTTTACCGCGCCGCATTGGCCTTTGCATGCGCCCGAAGAATACATACGTAAATATGAAGGCCGCTACGATGCAGGCTATGACGTGCTGCGTGAAGAACGCCTGGAACGCATGAAGAAACTGGGGCTAGTCCCCCAGGACATGCAAGGCTATGTGGGCAATCCAGCCTGGCCACGCTGGAAAGCGCTGAGTCCTGAGCAGCAGCGCGTAGAAAGCAAACGGATGGCTGTCTACGCCGCCATGGTGGAATCCATGGACGCGCAAATTGGCCGCGTCATCGACCACCTGAAACAAACTGGCCAATACGACAACACCGTCGTGATCTTCCTGTCCGACAACGGTGCCGACGGCAATACCGTGCTGGATGAAGGTGAAACCCGCGCCTGGGCGCACAAGCATCGCGACAACAGCTACGAGAACACAGGCCGTCCCGGCTCCTTTGTCGAATACGGCCCAGGCTGGGCACAAGTTGGCTCCACGCCATTCAACCTTTACAAAGCCTTTATGTATGAAGGCGGTATCTCGGTGCCCAGCATCATGCGCGTACCCGGTGCTACACGTCAGGGCGAGTTTGTGCGCGCCCCAGCTCACGTCACCGACATCGCCCCCACAATTCTGGCCTTGGCCCAGATCGAGCAACCCAAGGGCGAATACCGTGGCCGCCAAGTCATCCCCATGCAGGGTAACTCTATGGTGGATGTGCTGACAGGTCGCAGCGATCAAGTGCATGAAACCTTCCGCCAAGGCTGGGAGCTGAATGGCCGGCGCGCCATGCGCCTGGGTGACTGGAAAATCGTCTACGCCAATGCACCGTGGGGCAAAGACCGCTGGGAGCTATTCAATCTGGCCGAAGACCGCGCCGAGCTGAACGATCTGTCCGAAACACATCCTGAAAAGCTGAAGGAGCTGATTGCCGAGTACGAGCACTATGCCAAGCGTAACGGTGTGGAGGATTTTGAAGGTCTGGCGTCCCGCCCTGGCTACAGCAACAGCCTGAACTACTACAAGGATCTGGATGAAGTCCTTTAAGCTCCCCCGAGCCAAGGCACTGCTGACGGTATGCGGACTGCTGGCAACAGCTCCGCTGCCCGCAGCGGCACAAGGCTCCGTCCTGCCCCCTCCCCCGATGCCAGCGCACGATTGCCAGGCGTATAGCGGCATACCGGCAGGCTTCGGCCCAGCCAAGCAAGGCGTCGCCAATCAGGCCGGTTTGGTCGCCATTGCTGGCGGGCGCTTTCTGATGGGTTCCGACGAGGGCTACCCTGAAGAAAAGCCGGTACACCCCGTGCAAGTCCAGGCCTTTCAGATAGATCAGCACGAAGTCACCAATGCCCAGTTCGCGCAATTTGTGGCGGCGACAGGCTATGTCACCCAGGCGGAACGGGTGCCGGAATTCCCATCGAATGCTCAGGTTCCCGAGCAGTATCGTCAGCCCGGATCCGCCGTCTTTACGCCACCGGCAGCGACGCATGACCACGATCACCACGACGGGCACAATCAGCATGCCCCTACCGGCAATTACAACTGGTGGGTATGGGTACCAGGTGCCAACTGGCGCCACCCCGGTGGCCCCGATACCAATCTGAATGGCCGGGACAATCATCCGGTCGTCCATATTGCTTACGAGGATGCGCTGGCCTACGCCCGCTGGTTAGGACGCGATCTGCCTACCGAAGAGCAATGGGAATTTGCGGCGCGCGGCGGACTGGAAAGTGCACGCTACCCTTGGGGCAATACGCCTGAAGTGCGTGGCCGTTTGATGGCCAACACCTGGCAAGGTAACTTCCCCGCCAAAAACCTGCTGCGTGATGGCTACGAAGGCACTGCCCCTGTGGGCTGTTTTCCGGCCAACAACTATGGCCTGTGGGATTCAGTCGGTAATGTCTGGGAATGGACACGCAGTGCATGGCAGCCCCAACATCGGCCCCTGACACCCAAACCCCTTGTCGCAGCGGCAAAGGATGCCAAGGCAAACCCGGCAACGGGCGTCATCAAGGGCGGCTCGTTTCTGTGTGCGGCCAATTTCTGCGTACGCTATCGTCCAGCCTCACGACAGCCACAGGAAACCACCCTGTCTACCCAGCATGTGGGCTTTCGTACCGTGCTGAATAGGGAACAAAAGTGAAAACTGGAAAAACAGGATTGGTTCTTGCCAAGCCTGGCTCCAAACAATCATCCCCTCGTTGTTGACGAGGGGATGATTCCACACAAGGTCTTGTCACGAGCAGGCTAACAAAAACGCTTCGCTTAAGTCATCACGCCTGTTTCGGACAGGGCCACGTCTTTCTCCTTGCCGGCCCGGTGGTCCAGAGTCTCGCTGACACTTTCCCAAGCGTTCTGCAAACTATCAAACACACGACTGGCGTGAATCTGCTTGAACAGTCCCATGCGTACCAGCTTACGAGTCACTTTCTCGTTGGCTTCGCAAAGAGCCACCATGACATTGCGCTGCTCCAGCTCCGCCAGGGCGGTTTCCAGAGCCTGCATGGCCGTCGCATCCACAAAAGGCACGTAATTCAGACGCAGGACCACGGCCCGAACCGGCTCGGGCACCGTCAGCAAGGAACGATTCACCGCCTCCACGCTGGCAAAAAAGTAGGGCCCTTCCAAGGTGAGCACCGAAATATCCTGGCGCAGCTCCTGGTTAAGGGGCAAATCCAATGCCCGCTGCAAACGACGGCCTTCCAGCGCCCGCACCTGCACCCCATCTGAGGTGCGTTTGAGCACATACAACATGGCCAGAACCACCCCGATGTTGACGGCCACGACCAGATCCGCAAATACCGTCAGCGCAAACGTCACCCATAAAATGAATAAGTCAGCCGGGGGCATGCGACGCTGCAAACGAAGCACCAGCTTGGCCTGACTCATGTTCCAGGCCACCATGAACAGAATGGCAGCCAGCACCGTCAGCGGAATATAGGCGGCCAGCGGCGCTAACAGTAACAAAACCAGCACCAGGAAAACCGCATGCACGATACCGGCGATGGGGCTGTCGCCACCATTACGAATATTGGTAGCGGTACGGGCAATCGCCCCGGTCGCCGCGATCCCGCCGAACAAGGGCGAGAGCACGTTGGCAATCCCCTGCCCGACCAGCTCCTGATTGGAGTCGTGGCGGGTCCCAGTCATGGAATCGGCCACGACTGCGGACAGCAAAGACTCGATCGCGCCCAGCATGGCAATGGCAAAGGCAGGCCCGATCAACTCCACCACACGGGTCAAGGTAATGTCTGGCCATTGGAACGACGGCAAGCCACTGGGCAAGGCCCCGAAGCTGGAACCGATCGTGGCCACCGACTCAAAACGGAATATCGCCTGGATAAGCGTGATGAGCACCAAGGCCACCAAAGGGCCGGGTAAACGCACCAGACTAGGAACCTTGGGGACCAGAATCAAAATAGCCAAGGACAAGGCACCTAAAAGCGTGGTTGCCCCATCCAGTGAAGGCAGGTTCTGTAGCAAGAACCAGAGCTTCTCATGAAAGTGCTGCCCCTCGACAACGGGAAGGCCAAAAAAGTCCCGCCACTGGCCCACCCAGATAATCACCCCAATACCTGCGGTAAAACCCACAATGACCGGATCGGGAATAAAGCGGATGACCGCCCCCAGGCGCAACAGGCCCAGCAGCAGCAAAATCACCCCAGCCATCAGCGTAGCAATTTGCAGCCCAGCCACGCCATGCTGGGCCACCACCCCGGACAAGATGACAATGAAAGCGCCCGTCGGCCCGGCAATCTGGACCCGACTGCCACCAAATAAAGAAACCGCCAAACCGGCAATAATGGCGGTATACAAACCCTGCTCGGGCTTGACTCCAGATGCAATAGCAAAGGCCATGGCCAGCGGCAAGGCCACCACCCCCACCACCAAACCGGCCAGCAGGTTATTTAGCCAATGTTTTCGCCCCAGGAGCCCGGCTCGACCCGCTTCCAGCAGTGCAATCATCGCGCGTCCTTGTCATGCCCAGCCTGCTTGACACAGATGAGAAACAAGCGGGGCCCAAACTCAAATGAAGCGTTAATGATACTACTGTGTGTCAAATCAACTTCACGTTAGTGATGGGCTTATTTGACGCAACATAAGAATGAAGCATAAAAAAACCCCACCTAAAAGAGGTGGGGCTCAATTGCACGAAACACGGAACTCAAGGATGGCGGGCGCGAAGCAGACGCAAGCTGTTCAGCACCACCAGCAAGCTGGCACCCACGTCGGCAAACACCGCCATCCACATGGTGGCCTGTCCGGTCAGGGCCATCACCAAAAATACCGCCTTGATGCCCAAGGCCAGGCTGATGTTCTGCCACAGCACTGCATGCAAGGCGCGCGACTGACGCATCAGCAAGGCAATCTTGCCCAGATCATCGTCCATCAAGGCCACGTCTGCAGTTTCAATTGCAATGTCTGAACCCAGCGCCCCCATAGCGATACCTACATCCGCACGGGCCAGGGCAGGCGCATCATTGATGCCATCGCCCACCATCGCCACCAGGCCCTTGCCCAGCTTTTCCTCGATACGGTCCAGCTTATCCTGTGGCAGCAACCCGCCTCGGAAATCCTTGATTCCGGCTTGCCGAGCTACATGGCGCACAGCTTGTTCGTGGTCGCCCGAGAGCACCTCCACTTGCACGCCCTGCGCCTGCAGATCACGGATCGCTGGGGTGGTGGTGGGACGCAGGGTATCCATCATGGCGAACCAGGCCAGCAGCCCTTGCTCATCACCCAGATACACCATGGTGGCACCGCTCTCTACGGCTTGCTGTTCGCCCTGACTGGACTGGGCCTGGTTCTGGCCCAGCACCCAGCTACGCTTGCCCAGACGCAATTGGCCTGTCGCCCCTTGTGCCTGCACACCATTGCCGGCCAAGGCCTCGAACTGGTCCAGGCTTAGCAGGCCCGATGCCACGCGACCACGTGCAATCGCTTGCGAAGCGGGGTGATCCGAACGCTCGGCCAAGGCAAGCGCCATATCCAGCACTTCGCTATCCGACAGGCTTGGACGCAAACTGCCGTATTCGCTCAAGGAAGGTTCGCCCAAAGTCAGGGTGCCAGTCTTGTCCACCGCCAGGTAGCGCAATTGACGAGCCCGTTCCAGATACACGCCGCCTTTAATCAAGATACCGGCACGTGCGGCACTGGCCAAAGCACTGACCACCGCCACCGGGGTGGAAATCACCAGTGCGCAAGGGCAGGCAATCACCAGCAGAACCAGAGCACGGTACACGGACTCAGACCAGCTCACGTCCCAGATCAGGGGCAAGGCCACGGCCATCAAGGCTGCCGCCACCACCACCAAGGGGGTGTAGATGCGAGAGAACTGGTCGACAAAACGCTGAATCGGGGCCTTGTTGGCTTGGGCTTCCTGTACCGAGCGCGTAATGCGGGCCAGCAAGGTGTCATCATGCGCAGCCTGGACTTGATAGACCAGCTCGCCCATACCATTGATGGTGCCTGCAAAGACTTCATCACCAGGGGCTTTATCTACGGGGGCGCTTTCACCCGTAATGGGGGCCTGATTAACCGTGCTTAGCCCTTGCAGGACTTTACCGTCCAGGCCAAAACGCTCGCCGGGGGCGACACGCACCTGCCAGCCAGCCTGAACCTGATTGGCCGGTACGCGTTGCCAGTCCTTGCCATCGGCACTGACAAGCACCTCATCGGGCACCAGCTTGAGCAGACTGTCCACCGCGTTACGGGCGCGGTCCAGGGAACGGGCCTCAATCCATTCAGCCAGGCTGAACAAGGACATCACCATGGCGGCTTCGGGCCATTGGGCCAACAGCACCGCGCCGGTAACGGCAATACTCATCAAGGCATTGATATTGAGCTGACCATTACGCAGCGCAATCCAGCCTTTTTTGTAGACCTGAACGCCGCCGGACAAGATCGCCGCCAGGGCCAGAATAATGACCAGCCACTCGGGTGCCGCCAGCCAATGACTGATCTCGGCGGCCAAAGCCAGCACCACAGCCCCGGCAATGCGGATCAGACCTTGTTTAGGCGAGACCTGCTTTACAGGCTTCTCGTCAGCCATGCGGGGCTCAAAACCCAGGCCACGCAGGGCACTGAGCACCTTGTCGCGAGCGCCCTCCACGTGATCCACGGTCAAAACCCGCTGCATCAAATCAAAACCCAGACTCTGGACCTGATCCAGCTTTTTCAGGCCGGAGCGAATCATGTTCTCTTCCGCCGGGCAGTCCATGTCGGCAATATGCACCACCAGACGGGTAGAAGTACTGGCCGCCAACGCGACCGATGGCCCCAAAACAGGCGCCGAGCAGCACGCCCCTTCGTGAGCGTGTGGCGCCTGTTCAGCATGGTCGTGACGGTGATCATGCTCATGGTTGTGATCGCTCATCGCATGGCCATGATCATGGCTATGCTCATGGCCGGTCTGGCAGGCCGATGATGTGCGCTGCCCCACCTCGGGCTTGGACGTATTGTTCGCTGATGTCATAGCAGTTCCTCGCTTCTTGCATGAGACCAGTAGAAAGCCTAAAGTAACTACAAGGTCAAGCCTATTGGAGGCAAAGCAATGAAAATTGGCGAGCTGGCTGAAAAAAGCCACTGCAACACGGAAACCATCCGCTATTACGAGAAGGTCGGGCTGCTGCCCGAACCTGAGCGCAGCGAGGGCAACTACCGCCTATATCGCACTATCCATCTGGAACGGCTGCGTTTTATCCGCAACTGCCGCAGCCTAGACATGACGCACGAAGAAATTCGCGGTCTGTTGGCGTTCATGGACGGTCCGGCGCAAGACTGCGCCCCGGTAAACGAATTGCTCGATGAGCACATCGAGCACGTTGCCGTACGAATTGCGGAACTGGAACACCTGCAAAAGCAATTGATTGAGCTTCGCCACCGCTGCGGACAAGCTGGTGGCCTGGAGCATTGCGGCATTTTGCAGGGTTTGGTGAATATGGAGCCGGATCAGGTTCCGGCCCCCAGCACTCATTTGGGTTAAGGCTGTGTGACGTGGCATTTAGCCACGCACCCGCCCTGCCACCCACATTCCGATCAACATTGCGACTAAAAACAACACCGCCAAGGGCGCGCCCGACGCCGCCAGCACAACGGCCGGTCCCGGACAAAAGCCCGCTATCCCCCAACCAGCACCAAAAATCAGGGAACCCAATACCAAAGGACGGTCTATTTGACGTTGCTTGGGCAGGTTCATGGGCTGACCCGTCACAAACGCACAAGGACGACGACGCGCCAGAGTGAAGGGCACAATCGCCACCGCAATCGCCGCAGCCATCACCAAGGCCAAAGACGGGTCCCAGGCCCCGGCCAGATCCAGAAACGCCAGCACCTTGCCAGGATTGGCCAAGCCGGAAATCAATAAGCCCAAACCAAAAATCAGGCCGGAAATTAAAGCGATGAAATATTGCATGGCAAGCTCCTTACGCCAGATGACGCAGCACAAATACAGTCAAAAAACCGCTGGCCATGAAAGCAAGCGTTGCGACCAAAGAGCGAGGCGACAGGCGCGACAGGCCGCACACACCGTGCCCGCTGGTGCAACCTGACCCCAGACGGGTTCCAAAACCCACCAGCAAACCGGCCACGACCACCCACATCCAGGGCTGCGGCTGTACGGCAGGCACACTTTCCCCGAGCAAGCGATACAGCCAGGGTGCCGCCGCCAAACCTAACAGAGCCATCCAACGCCAGCCCTTGTCCCCCGCCTCCCCGCTCCAGGTGCCGGACAACAAGCCAGATATGCCAAACACCCGACCATTGAACAGCACCAGAATAGAGGCTGCCAAACCCACCAAAGCGCCCCCAAACAAGGCGCTCCATGGTGTAAACGAAGCCCAATCAATTGTGATCATCAGTGCCTCCCGGGGCGCAAAAGATTCCATATAAAGTCTGCATTACCGCCAGCACCGCTGGATTCTCCAAACGGTAATAAACGTATTTACCCTCTTTGCGGCTGGCAATTAACTCTTCGCGCCGCAAAACTGTTAATTGCTGCGATAAAGTAGGCTGAGCAATGCCACTGCGCTGTGCCAACTCTCCCACATTGCATTCTCCCTGCACCAAGGTGCAAAGAATCATCAGGCGGTCGGGATTGGCCAAGCTGGCCAGCAGGCTGCTGGCTTGGCCTGCTACCTGCCGCAAGGCGTCCAATTTTGTTTGATCCATATCGTTCTACAAAAACACAATATATATTATTATATAATATCTTTTAATATTTTATAAGCAACAAGAGGTCTGACATGCTACAAGCCCAGGTCGCCAGCTTCTTTCACACAGACACCTCCACGTTCACCTACGTGGTCTATGCCGCAGGCCAACGCGAATGCGCCATCATCGACTCGGTGCTGGACTATGACGCCGCCTCTGGCCGCAGCAGCACTGTCTCGGTTCAAAAGGTCGTGGATTTTGTGCGCCAGCAGCAGCTGGACGTGCAATGGATCCTGGAAACTCACGCCCATGCCGACCATCTGTCTGCTGCAGTCTGGTTGCAAGAACAAGTGGGCGGCAAAATCGCCATTGGTGAGCACATCAAGCAAGTGCAGTCCACGTTCAGCCGCATCTTTAATATAGAGGCCGAAATTCAGGCCAATGGCACGCCCTTTGATACGCTGTTCAAGGATCAGGAACAGTTCCAGATTGGTGCGATTCAGGTGCAAGCCCTGCACGTACCCGGCCACACGCCAGCCGATATGGCCTATCACGTTCAGGGGCTGGGCGTCTTTGTAGGCGACACCTTGTTTTTGCCCGATGTCGGCACCGCCCGTTGCGACTTTCCGGGTGGCAGCGCCAGCCATCTGTATGAATCCATCCAGCGCTTGCTGGCCTTGCCCGCAGAGACGGTCTTGTTCATGTGTCACGACTATCCGCCTGAAGGGCGGGAACCTCAATGTCAATGCACGGTTCAAGAACAAAAAGAGGGCAACATCCATGTACACGATGGCATCAGCGTGGAGCAATTTTGCGAGCGCCGCACAGCACGCGATAAAACCCTGGGCATGCCGCGCCTGATCCTGCCATCCATCCAAGTCAATATCCGGGCAGGCCACTTCCCCAAGCCAGAAAGTAATGGCCAGGTCTATCTGAAGCTGCCCGTCAATCAACTCTGAATACGGCTGTACTTTGCGCCCAGGCAGACACAGGCCCGGGCGCAAAAAAACTTTTAAGTCCCAGCCTGCGTATACTGCCTTTTTCTGCAACCTGAACTTCAGAAGGAAATACCAGGCATGACTTACATGGCCCTCAAACACTTGCACATGACAGCCGCCGGGCTGAGCATCTTGTTTTTTATTATTCGGGCCTTCTGGTCAGTGTCCGGCTCATCCTGTTTGCAGAATCGCTTTGTGCGCATTGCCCCACATGTGATCGATACCGTCTTGCTGGTCTGTGGTCTAGCACTGGCCGGCATGTTGGGCGCCGCGGCCAACCAACCCTGGCTGATAACCAAAATTGTGCTGTTGGTGGTTTATATCGTGGTAGGCAGCTATGCCATCAAACGCGGTAAAACCCCCTTTAGCCGAGGTGTGGCCGCACTGATCGCGATTGCCATCTTTGCCTATATCGTGGGCGTGGCGCTGAACCGCAGCCCGGCTTCCTGGTTCGTTTAAGCACACAAGCAGCACATAAAAAAACCCCTGGCAGTGGAGGATTATCCCCACTGCCAGGGGCTTTTTACTGCCCCGCCTTACCAGACACCTATCCAGCGCTGAACCAACAAGCTGCTGACGGCAACTGCAATCCAGACTCCCAGGCCCAGCAAGGCAGGTCGCGCGCCGGCTCGTGCCATCACCTTTAAATCCGAGCACAAGCCAATCGCAGCCAGGGCCAGCACCATCAGGAATTCAGCCAGGAAACGCAGCGGTTCCAACCACTCCACCGGCACCCACCCGAGCGAGCGCATTGCCGAGGCCACCATGAACCAGACAATGAACCAAGGAAACACCCGCATCAGGTCAAAATCCCGACCCGCCTGACGCGAACGCCACATTTCCAGGCCAGCCAGAATCAGGCAGATAGGAATAATCAGGGTGGCACGCGTCAATTTCACGATCGTGGCGTGGTCACCAGCCTGACGGCTGTAGCTATACCCTGCCGCCACCACCGAGGACGTATCGTTGATGGCCGTGCCCGCCCATACCCCAAAACCGGCGTCGGACATATTCATCATGTGACCGGCCAAGGGGAAAATCAGCACCGCCACAATATTGAAGATAAAAATGGTCGAGATCGCCAGAGCCGTTTCATGCTCTTCGGGTTTAAGAATCGGTGTCACCGCCGCAATCGCCGAACCGCCACAAATCGCCGTCCCCACCCCGATCAAGGTACGCAGCTTGGACGGAATTCCCAAGGCACGGCCCAGCAGCAATGCTGTCACAAACGCCACCGTCAGCGTCACCAAGGTGACGGCCAGTGAATCCATGCCGGTACGCATCACTTGCGGCAGGCTCAGGCCAAAACCCAGGCCAATAATCGACCATTGCAACAGCACTTTGGACGAAAAACGCAAACCAGGTTGAAACACCGGAGCCACGCCCATGCTGTTACGCACTACCATTCCCAGCACAATGGCAAAGACAGGACCGCCAATCAAAGGCCACAATTTTCCCAGGCCCATGGCGGTAACCCCCACAGCCACCGCCAGTAAAAAACCCCACCAACGCGACGGCTTCAAAGAGAAACCCGATTTGCCCTGCGCTTTCAGGGCTGTGCTTCCTGCGGGTAAATCGGTCACACTGCTCATCTCGTCATTCCAGGTATGTAATAAGTAAAAGTAATTTTAGGTTGACCCCGAGTATTAAAAAATTCATTATTACTTATCGTAAGTATCAATTTTATTTATCATGAATGCGATCAGCATCAGACAACTGGAAGTGTTTGTCGGCATTGCCACTTTGGGCACGGTGCGCGCTTGCGCGGCCAACATTCACTTGTCCCAACCCGCCGCCAGCATGGCCTTGGCCGAACTGGAAAAGCAGCTGGATTGCCCCTTGTTTGAACGCACACCAGGGCGCATGCAGCTGACCAGTCGTGGCAAGCAATTGCTGCCGCACGCGCGCGAAATCCTGGAGCGTCTGCGGGAGATGCAAAGCCAGCAGGACGAGCGCGAGCTGCGTGGCGAAATTCGCATCGGGGCCAGCAATACGGTCGGTAACTACCTGATCGGGGATCTGGTGGGGCCATTTGTACGCCAGCATCCGCGCGTGTCCCTGCATGTGTCGGTAGACAACACGGCCAACATCATCAACCAGTTGCTCGAGCACAGCTGCGACATCGCTTGCGTGGAGGGTCCGGTCAACCATCCGCAATTGGAAGCCTGGATCTGGCGCGACGATGCGCTGGTGGTCTGCGCCGCCCCCGACCACCCACTGGCCACCAAAACCACTTTGAAAAAACAGGACTTTGCGGGCATGAGCTGGATCATGCGCGAACGTGGCTCGGCCTCCCGTGCGCTGACCGAACAAGCCCTGAATGTGCTGCCTGGCGGGCATGTGCTGATGGAGCTGGGCCAGGTGGAAGCCATTAAACAGGCCGTCATCGCCGGGCTGGGTCTGGCCTGCCTGCCACAAGCGGCCACCCAGGATGCTGTTGCCAATCAGCGACTACGTATTCTGGATACGCCCTTTCTGGACTTAAAGCGTCGTCTATCTCTGGTGCTACACAAGGAACGCTACCGCAGCCAGGTTTTAAGCGCCTTTGCGCAACATCTGCACAGCCCGGCACCGGGCTCGTCAGGCACGGAAAATTGACGCAAGTTTGCATTCTTGAAAGGGTGAAGACCGGCGGCAATGGTATCCTTGCTGCAGTGCAGCATAAACAGAAAGGATCATAAGTCCCGCTCTCCTGCCCACCTCTTGAACCGAGTGATGCCATGAATACTGTTCCTACGCCACAAGCGCAAGACGTCCCCGCTTTTGCCCGTCCCTCTTATTTGCCACCCTACGAAACCGTCGCCCTGGTGTTGCAAGGCGGTGGCGCCTTGGGGGCCTACCAAGCCGGTGTGTATGAAGGTTTGCTGGAAGCAGGAATCGAGCCCGACTGTTTGTCCGGCATCTCTATTGGGGCCCTGAACACCGCGATTATTGCGGGCAATCCCCCCGAGCGGCAGGTAGAGCGCTTGCGAGAGTTCTGGAACACCATTTGTGAGCCCTACTATGGCTGGTCTAGCCCGGCCTGCCTGGAGCGCGCCCTGTTTGGCATTAACGATGTGATGCGCGAGGCCATCAGCGCCTTCAATGCCAGCAATGCCCTGGTCTTGGGACAGCGCGGCTTTTTTCGCCCCCGCTTTCCCCCTCCCATGCAAGCCACACCAGGCGTTCCCGAGGGAGCCAGCTATTACGACACCAGCGCACTGAAAGACACGCTGGAGCGCTTGTGTGACTTTGATCGCATCAACGACAAACGTCAGCGCATTTCGGTCGGCGCGGTCAATGTGGGCACGGGTAACTTTGTGTACTTTGACAACCATCGCACCACGCTGCGGGCCGAGCACTTCATGGCCTCGGGCGCTCTGCCCCCAGCTTTCGCCCCTGTGGAAATTGATGGGCAGTATTACTGGGACGGTGGCCTGGTCTCCAATACGCCACTGTCTTATGTGCTGGATCAGTCCCCCCGCCGCGACACCCTGGTTTTTCAAGTGGATTTGTGGAGTGCGCGTGGCCCGGTGCCCAATAATATGGGCGAAGTCAGCGACCGCCTGAACGAAATCCGCTACTCCAGCCGTACGCGTATGGTGACCGAGGACATGCGTCATTCGCAGTACATGCGTCATATCCTGTCAGAGCTGTTGCCGTTGATCCCCGAAGAGCAACGCAAAGAACTGCTGCCTTGCCGTCTGGCCGAAGAGCTGGCCAGCAACAAACGCTACAACGTGGTGCACCTGATTTATCGCAACCAGCCCTACGAACAGCACTACAAGGACTACCAGTTTGGCCGCATGACCATGCGCGAACACTGGCGCAGTGGCCTGGATGATATTCGCCAGACGCTGATCCACCGTGACAAACTGAATATGCCTGCAAATCTGGCCGGCTTTACCACCTACGACGTACATCGCGACGAAATCGAAAAACGGCTGGCAAACAACGGCAAGTAAGCCAGCCTGTGCAGGGACTTAGCGGCGGCTCAAGACCATCGCGCCGCTAAGCACAAAGGCCGTACCCAGCAATTGCATGAGCGTAATGGGCTCATTCAGGAACCAGTTCGCCAGAAACAAGACCGAGACCGGGCCAATCAAACCCATTTGAGCACTCATGGGCGCGCCAATACGTTCCACCGCCCACATCGTCATAAAAGTTGGCAAGACCGTATTAAAGACGGCGTGGATCATGGACAGACCATAAACGGGAGCGGGCTGCACCAAACCCTGCCAGCCAAGCACGGCAAAAAAGTGGATCAGGGTATAGACCGCCGAGAAAGACATGGCATAAGCCACCAGCCGTGTAGAGCCAATCGCTTTGAGCAATTCGCCTGAGCCAATCAAGTAAATGGCATAGGAAATGGCCGAGCCCAGTACACAGAGCGCGCCCAGCAACACATCATCGCCTGTCAGGCTCAAATCCTGTATAAAGACCAGCCCTACCCCCAGATAAGCCAGCGCCAGAGCCAGCCACTGCTTAGGCAAAATCCGTCGTTTCAGAAAAACGGCGGAGAACAGCAGCACAAAGGTAGGCGACAAAAACAGAATCAGCCGCTCCAATCCTGCCGAAATATATTCAAGGCCAATGAAATCCAGCAAACTGGCCAGGTAATAACCCAGAAAGCCCAGCACCACCAGCTCCAGTTTCTGGCGGCCAGTCAGTGCGGCCAGCTTGCCCTGACGTACCTTCTTTACCTGCCATAGAGCGATAGCCAGAAAGAAAGGCAAGGACAACAACATGCGAAAGCCAATCACGGTCAGGGCGTTGACATCGTATTGGTAGGTCAGCTTGGCAACCACCGCCTTGGCGGAGAAAAGAATAGAACCGCCCCCCGACAGCGCCAGCCCAATTAAAAAGGAGCTGCGTTGCGCACTGGGGCTTTGACTAACTTGCATGGGGATTCATCACTTTGCAGGGCGACATGGTTAGCGCAAGAGCTATTGGCCCCGGCGAAAAAAGAGTCAGTAAGGACAATAAGATGTCGATTCTACCCTTTGCCTTGCACTGCGGCCATGTTGTCCCTGCCCGCATTCTCCACAATGACGAAGCAGCCCCTACAGCGCACCAAAAACAGAAGGGTGTGCCTGAAGCGATATCGAACAACGGGGTTCAATCAAGGCCAAGACCTCGCCTAGCCATCCTGAAAACAGCATCAATGTGCAAACAATTTTATCGCTCCCGCCCACAAAGGCTTGCACATTTCTAAAAATACATGCTATATTCTTTTTCTCTGGTCCCCGATAGCTCAGTCGGTAGAGCGACGGACTGTTAATCCGCAGGTCCCAGGTTCGAGCCCTGGTCGGGGAGCCAAGAAAACCATCGAAATCAGCCCATCGCATTTGCTTTGGGCTGATTTTTTTTGTCCCTGAAAAACGCGTCCATCCCATCACGAAGAAGCGGCGTTATTAACATTTGGACAAACAAAATCCACCCACTTATAAAGGACAGCGGGACTGCATGTTGATGCAGTCCCGCTGTGGCTCTTTTCCCCTGACCTAGCCCCTGCCCGGGACGATGCCGCCGCTGCTAACGCACTACGTCGACCCGGGACTGGCAGAATCAGTCAGAAAGATCAGAAACGGTGCGTAATACCGACCGTAGCAACCGTGCTCTTCAGATCGTTGTAGTAACCGATATTGCGAGCATAGGAACCAATGGCGTACAGATTGGTGCGCTTGGACAGATTGTGCAGGTAGCCAGCACTGAACACGTGTTGAGTCTTGGCATCATCCGTGCTGCGTGGCGTCGAACGAGGGTCAGCCATGGTCCAGGAAGCCAGAACCGAACCGGCCTTCCCAGTAGGAACGGTCACACCCAAGGCATAGGAATTGACCTTCAGGTCTTTGCGCAGACCAGGGCCAAACTGTTCTGTTTGTAGCGAGCCACCGATGTAGCCGTTGCGGCTTTGACCAAAGGCAGCATGCACCGTAGCAAAACTGAATTGGTAGCTGGCGGCCAGACTCCAGGCGCTGACATTGCCGCTTTCAGCCGCAACCAGGTTGCCACCTTGCTCACGCGCCGAACCATAACGGGCCTGGTCGAAACTCAAGGCGGCTTTCAACGGACCATCGCTATAGCGCATGGCGACGCTAAAGGCTTTGACATTCGCGTCATCGCTGTTGATGGCATTGCCCGTCAAACCGCTGCGATCCCACTTTTGGGTGCCATTGGTGTTGAAGGAGTAGCCCGCACCAAACTGAAAGCCGGAAAATTCGGGGCTTTGGTAGGCGACCATATTGTCATAACGAACCGTATTGGCGGCGTTGAATGCAGCGCCAACACCGTACTGGTAGCCGTTACCACCAAAGGGGCTGGCCACACCGGCAACGTACAAGGAAGTAACCGTGGTTTGACGGCCCAGGTCCACACGCCCCCAGGAATCCCCACTCAAACCGATCGTCGCTTGACGGCCAAACAAACGGCCTTGGCGCATATTGCCAGTGCTCAAATCAAAGCCGCTTTCCAGCACAAAGTTGGCTTTCAGACCGCCGCCCAGATCTTCGCTGCCCTTCAGGCCCCAACGATTACCCATCCAACCCTGGTCATACAGACCAAAACGGCTTTGTTTGACGGCGCCACCGTTCAAGTCACTTCCTTTCCACTGCTCGTAGCCCAGGCCGGTGTCCACCACGCCGTACAAGGTCACATTCGATGCTGCGTAGGCGGGAGCCGCCAATACGGGCATCAACAAGGCTGCCAAGATAGTTTTTTTCATGTTCTCTGTTCTCTGTAAACGTCTGAATGCCGGATTTCTTGTCTTGTCCGACTCTTGATCCAGTGCTGAGACCTACCGCCTGAACGCTGATTTACCAGCGTCAAATTCCCGCACCCCTCCTGTTTCTTGAAGCAAAACGGCTCAACAGATCAACCCTGAAACGGGAACGAAAGGGGCTTGATAGTTGAAGCACATATACTGCAAGTATTTATATTTCAGACATAAACAATATTGATGTCAACAAATTGAATGCAGCGTGTTTTCTAGGTTTCATACGCATTTTCCCTAGTTTTTCACCTACAGAGAATTCAGCAAAAAACAGGCAAAGCAGGCGCAAAGCCAGTAAACAACCGGCTTGCAACCATTTGCTACAAAACAGAGCGATGGACCTTATTGACCAGACGGTATGTTTTCAAGGGAAAAATCAGGAATTACGCCTATTGCCAAATCTGCATCCAGTTTTGCGTATATGAAAATACATTTCTTATAAAATAACTCTTTACAAGCTCGATAGCTTTACCCTATAATTATTTTCTTTGCTGGTCCCCGATAGCTCAGTCGGTAGAGCGACGGACTGTTAATCCGCAGGTCCCAGGTTCGAGCCCTGGTCGGGGAGCCAAAAATACCAAAGCCCAGCGACGCAAGTCGCTGGGCTTTTCTACGTCTGCTGCCATGAAAAAGCCTCTTGATTACGCAAGAGGCTTTTCCGGCCAGATCACGATCCTGGATCGCCTACGTTGCTCCTGCGGGCGTGATGCCGATCTCTATGGAACAAAGTTCTGCACATCCAGCCGGTCCTTGGCCAGCAAATCAACACGCTCGCCATTCATCACCGCCGTCGCCCCCGTCACCTCCACTCGCAAATTCTGATCCCAAGCGATTTCGTTATGCCAATACGCAGTGGCATAACGATCGGCACTGGAACTGCCAACATCTTCAGCCACCAACTTATTGTTTTTCTTGCTCGGCGCCTGAACAGGCTCCATTAGGGAATCAAACATAGCGTTCGCAGCGCCCATCCCCTGATTCGCAAATACCGTATCGGAATGCCACATTTGAACCGCCTGCGCCTGACTAACCTTCAAACCCTCAGCAGCATGGCCCCTGCGGCCAGCTTCACGCTTTTACAAGAATCCACATTGCCCTCTCTTTTACAATAGGGATCCCAGCGCTTTTCTACACAAAAAGAGGATGATCGCTGCATTTGCACCATACGCTTGCACCAACATCCTGTGTGCAACACTCAAGAATTTCACTCCACAGACAGCGTAACTGGCGATAATGCACCATCCAACATTCTGTTCCGGCTTTTCTCGCTAGAACCTGCCGATTATTTCGCTGTTCGCACTTTTATATGCTTGATACTCTTTTCCCCTTTTTAGGGGGGCTTGGTCTGTTCCTGATTGGCATGATGCTGCTGTCCGAAGGGCTGGTGGCTTTTGCAGGCGGCTCTCTCAAGCAGATTCTGCTGGCGTTTACCGGCAGACCTATCAAGGCCTTTGCCTCAGGCGCGCTGATTACCGCCCTGGCACAATCCTCTACCGCCACCACTGTCACCCTGATCGGCTTTGTTAGTGCAGGACTGATCTCGTTTACACAAGCCATTGGCGTGGTCATCGGTGCCAGTCTGGGTAATACCGCGACCGGCTGGATCGTCTCCGGCCTGGGACTAAAAGTGGATCTGGGCTTTTACACCCTGCCACTCCTTGGTTTGGGTGCCCTGCTCAAACTGCTGGCCCCCGGTCGCTACAAAGAACTTGGCCGTGCGCTGGCGGGTTTTGGCATCCTGTTTCTGGGGCTGAGCATGTTGCAAGACGGCATGCAAGGGCTGGCCGCCAGTTTCAGCCTGGCTCATCTGCCTACGCAGGGCTATGGTGCTCATTTTCTGATCATGTTGACCGGCCTGGCCCTGACTGCCGTACTGCAATCGTCGACAGCCGCTATTGCCATGACCTTGACCGCTCTGGATGCCGGGGCCGTCAGCTTTGACCAGGCCGCCGCCGTTGTCGTAGGCGCCTCCATCGGCACCACCCTGACCGGAATATTGGTCGCCATCGGTGGCACTATCTACGCCAAGCGCACGGCCATCGCCTACATCCTGTTCAACGTCATTGCCGGTCTATTGGGGCTGCTGATCCTTCCTGTGTTTCTCAAGGCCATGCACGCCACCGGTTCCTATATCAACATCCCGCCCGGCGCAGTCGGATTGGCCGCATTTCACAGCTTGTTCATCAGCATCGGCGCCGCCTTGTGCCTGCCCTTTACGCAACAATTTGCCCGTTGGGTGCAAAGACTGGTGCCAGATCGCTCGGCCCGTCCCCAGCACCACCTGGACGACAGCTTGCTACAAGTACCAGCTCTTGCCCTGGAAACCACCCAGCGCACTTTGGAGGAGCTGGCGCAGCGTCTACTGAACCTGTATCAACACACCCTGAACATGAGCCGCCCCAACACCGCTACCGCCGACTTACAACAAATCGAAACCGTGCTGGATCAAGCCTACGAATTTGTACTGCGTATCCCCAGCGCAGCGGATGATCCTGCCGTGGCCACCCGCATCAGTGCCCTCTTGCACACCATTGACCACATGCATCGCCTGCGCAGCCGCTTGCAAAACCCTCCCAACGGCGATCTGCACGATAGTCGCTATCAGCAAGCCCAAACCCTGGCCACCGAACTCAATACCCTGGCCCAGGCAAGCCTGCACGGGCAAGCCCCTGCCGATTGGCTCGAGCAGATACAAGTCAAGGCCCATGCCCTGACTGAACGCTTGAGCACCATTCGCGGCCAGCTTCTGGCCGCTCCGCAAGGCCATGACGACGCCTCCCGTACCCTGCGTATCACCGATACCCACCGCTGGTTCGAACGCAGCAGCCAGCATGTCTGGCGCAGCAGCTATTACTTGAATCTGGCCCGCCAAACGGAACTGTGAGCCAGACAGCTCCGGTTCCACCAAGGTGACGCCGCTACCCGCAGGCAGACATGCTCCCACCTGACGATTCATACCTAAAGCAGCTATTGCAGCCCTCCTGCTTGGCAAGACTCATATAACAAGAATATGAAAGAGCCTTTGTTCCAAGACTGACCAGAACCCTGCAAACAGATACCAAGATTCACTCCCGTCGTCAGGATTCCCCTTACAATCGGCTCAAATTCACGCTAATGGAAAAACTCCATGTCCACCCGGCCAAATTTACAATTCCGTACTTTTTTGCTTTTACTGGCCGCGGTCTCCGCTGCCTTTGTATGGATACTTCTTCCCTTTTACGGCGCCATATTCTGGGGTGCCGTTCTGGCTATTTTATTTATCCCTTTGCAACGCAAGCTGCTGGCTAAAACCAAAGGCCGGCGTTCGCTGTCTGCCCTGATCAGTTTGCTGGTTATTGTGTTGATCGTCATTATTCCGGTCATCCTGATCTCCATGTCATTGGTTCAACAAATCGCCTCTCTGTACGAGTTGATGAATAGCGGCCAATTGAACCCTGGTGCCTATTTGCAAAAGATCCTCAATGCCCTGCCTCCAAGTGTGCATGACTTTGCCGCCCGTTTCGGCCTACATGACACCGCATCCCTGCAAGAGAAGTTTTCCCAGTTTGCCGTACAAGGTGGCCAGTTCCTGACCAAACAAGCCCTGAACGTAGGCCAGAACACCTTCCAGTTCCTGGTCAGCCTGGGCATCATGCTGTACATGCTGTTTTTCCTGCTGCGCGATGGCGTGGAGCTGGGTCGTCACTACCGCCAACTGATTCCCTTGAGCGAGAACCAGAAAACCCATCTGTTTCGCAAATTCACCACCGTGGTGCGTGCCACCGTCAAAGGCAATATTGCTGTGGCTGCCACTCAAGGGGCGCTGGGCGGGATCATGTTCTGGTTCCTGGACATTCAGGGCGCCTTGTTCTGGGGTGTTCTGATGGCCGTCCTGTCCTTGTTGCCCGCTGTAGGTGCCTCGCTGATCTGGGCTCCCGTCGCCATCTATTTCTTTGTCGCGGGTCACTACGTCCCCGGCATTATCCTGACGGCCTTCGGTATTTTGGTCATTGGCCTGGTCGATAACCTGCTGCGCCCCTTGTTGGTGGGTAAAGACACCAAAATCCCGGACTACGTGATTCTGATCTCCACCCTGGGCGGTTTGTCGATTTTCGGCCTGAACGGCTTTGTGATCGGCCCGCTGATCGCCGCCATGTTCATTGCCTGCTGGGATCTGTTCCCCTCGGCGGTCAGCGCCCGCGTTGAAGCTGAAGAACAGGAAAATCACAGTAACTAAGCCCCAAGCACCCAGCCCAAGACATCCGCTGCTCTGGCCGGTTTATCAGATGAGATAGCGTGTTGTCTGGATGTATAAAAAAGGGGCTGGTTCTACCTTCTCAGGCGGAACCAGCCCCTTTACCTTTGCAGCAGATTTACACCACGACCACTGGCAAAAACAAAATCCAGATATTGACCGCCACGGCCAGGAACCACACCAGCGAACGCAAGCTGGCCTTGTCCATGATGTACATCAACAGATACAACACACGCAGCGCGATCCAGACCATCATCAGGTTTTGCACGCGCAAGGCATCTGCCCCCGACCACAAGGCCAACAACACCGCCGCATAAAAGAACGGCAGTGCCTCAAACGCATTGGCCTGCGCCGCATTGGCCCGAGAGCGCCAGCCCGACAAACTGGCCAGCCACGGACGAGGTTCGTGATTCGTAAAACCCGCCGCACCGGCTTTAGCACAAATCGCTGCCAACCAAGGCAAGAAAGCCGCTACCACCAAACTGATCTTGATCCCCAGCATCACCGTCCCCTTAACAGGCTGAAAACGCCCAACATAGCACGCTACGCCGCAAATGCGCGCGCAGAATTTACAAACTCAAAAAAAACAGGATATACTTACTGTCTTAGGTTAGCCGATGTAGCTCAGTCGGTAGAGCAGCTCATTCGTAATGAGAAGGTCGAGGGTTCGATTCCTTTCATCGGCACCAGCTAATCTAAAACCATTGAAATAAAATAATCAATAGTCATCAAATCAATGGTTTAGCTTTCTCAGCGCAGAAGCATTTGATCGCCTGGCTTCAACTATTCCACATAGACGGCCCCCAAAAAGCCCCACGGCAGGCCCCACGAAAATAGGCGCATGACAAAACAGGCGGGCAACCATCGCGGTCCAGCCCAGAAGCCGTCGGCATCTTTCAACTTGCCAACACACCATCGCCAGACTGAGCACCAAAAAAATAAACCCCAGACTCCAAAACCGGGGCTTATCCATCTCCAAAGGCCGCATCAATGGCTTTTATACAGCCTCACGGCCCAACAACTTGGCTGAGATACTCCGGAATAACCCAAGCGCCCCCCGCTCGAATCAGTGCGCAGCGCCCCGTGTCGCCGCGTTCACTTGCAACAAACTCGGCTCCATCCCAGACCGATGCTTCATAACTCCAGCAATCGCCCAACCCACGGCCCTTCATGCTGGACGAAATGGTTCCATTATCGTAGTCAGTGGCACTGGTACTGACTAATACCGGCGCAGACTGCATAGTGTTATCGATCAAAAAATAGGCTGCCCCAGCGTTGTAAGCCGCTAGCCAGCAAGGTGCGCCAACCAGGGAGAACTGCTGATTCAGTCGTGCAATTTCCCATGGCTCGGACAGTATGTCTGCGCTGCAGGATGGCTCTTGGTCAGCGGCTAGCACCTTCAAAAGCACAGGCCTGATCAAGGCGTCCTCTTGCGCTGTCATCGGGCGCAGGCTTTTATCCACTACCGGGGCACGGTTGATAACTGGCGCAGCAATAGGCGCCTTTACCGAAGACTCACTGCCTTTTCCTTTACGCAAAATAGCGCCTGGGGTATTTACCCGCCCTTGAACATCGTCCATTTTCAACAAGACCGCACTTGAACCGGCTCCCGAGAACGCATAGGTGCTGCCATTCTCACGAAAGGAGATTGCCTGATCTTTTTGCAAGGCTGTCAAAAACAGGGCTAACTGTGCCTCGTTCATTTGCCATGCTTCGTCACTCGCAAAACTCAGTGGACCTGCTTTACGGCCCGCAATAACAAGTTCTGGTGCTGAGCCTTTTTGCCACTTGGCATCACTATAGTGGGCAAGCATGACTCTATTGGCCACCGGCTCTCCACTGCCCGCTTTACGAGTCAATAAAACCGTTGAACCGGACTCTTCACCATCAGCAGCGTAACCGGCAGCACGGCAAGTTAGCGTGTTATCGCAGCTCAGGTCCCAGTCCTTATGAGAAAACGAGACTGACGCAGCATGAGCCGCTGCACCTCCCATACAGAGTACGAGCGATATAGCGACTGTTCGTACTGAAAAAAATGCACTGCGATCTTGTTTCTGCCCGCTCATTTCCTCTCCTTCCTAAGGCCTTGTCTGGATACACAGCACATGTTACGTCGCCACGGTGCCAAATGCGTTTTCCCAAGCCTATTTCCGAAAACCACATTAAACGTCCGACCGCGTGTGTGCGTGACATTATTCTGTTCTATCGCCCTCTTGGCAAAGCTTGGCGCTATCTGGCTGAGCTGCGGACGCCTGGTTCACCCTGTTGCCGTTTGTGCCCTGGCAAACCCTTTGCATCGAATGCCAACAAAAAAACATGAAATGTCTATCAAGCGATAGATAATCAAACCTCATTCACGTCGAGTACATTCTGATGCGCAAATACCTGAATCCCATTGCAATTGGCTTGCTCAGTCTCCTTGCCGTTGCCAGCCACGCGGCTTCTACCGACTTTTCCGTCACCACTGAAGATCTTAAAAAACTGCGCTCGACTTCCGCCATGCCAGGCCAAGCGAGTCCTTCGCCAAGCACGCCCAGAGTTCCAGCCCAGGACTCGGAGTTCAGCAGAAACTTCCAAAAGGCACTGAACAATGAGGAAAAAGCACGCCAGGCGGCTCGCGAGCAGCAACTGGAGCGCAACCGCCTGCCTCAGCTTGAACAGAACAGGAACCCGGCCAATCGCTTCGGCCCGCCCGACAACAAGAAAGAAGACATGGGGATTTATTTTGATGCTGAGGGCACCGCTGCGACCTCTTGCCGAAAGGACGAGCTAGGCAAGACTCGTTGCAAAGCGCGTGAACTGCGTTAGAAACCTAGCCTCAGGCGTACCGTCCGCGCGCTATTTTCAGGAACGAAACGTCATGGCTTATCGGCACGCATCAGGCCAGCCAGCGATATAAGGCCGGACCCTGCGGCTCTCACCACGGCTGCGCCGCACCATGCCAAAGTATCGAACATACCGTGTGCTGGCCCAGGCAGACAGGGCCTTAAGCTCATCCGCTCACCGTGCAAAAGGAAAAGACACACGTCCAACTCGAAGACAGAACACCTAAAATTGATTCGGCTACTCAAACAGTACTGTTCGCATAAAAACGCATAGCTGCTAGTACATATTCGATGTATTTGCCTGCTGATTTTTTCACGACAATACGCCAAACAGCGAGTAACACAGCAACATCTTGGTGGAGAAAAAAATGCGAACTCAAGTAGCTATTATCGGAGCGGGCCCGTCCGGTTTGCTGCTGGGACAGATTCTGTCCCGAAACGGTATCGACAACATCATTCTTGAACGTCAAACGGGAGACTACGTTCTGGGCCGCATTCGGGCCGGCGTGCTGGAAAGCGTCACCGTCGATGCCCTGGAGCAGGCCGGTGTCACCGATAATCTGAAAAAGAACGGTCTGGTACACAATGGCTGTGAACTGGTGTTTGGCGACACCTCGTTTCGAGTCGATTTTGAAAAACTGGTCAATCGCCATGTCGTGGTCTATGGCCAGACCGAAGTCACCCGCGACTTGATGCAGGCACGTGAAAAGATCGGCGCGACAACCGTCTATGAAGCCCAAGAGGTGGCCTTGCATGAAGTAGAAAGCAGCCACCCTTATGTCACCTATAAGCACGAAGGGCAGACACACCGTCTGGACTGTGACTTCATCGTCGGTTGTGACGGCTTTCATGGTGTATCGCGTCCCGCCATTCCGGCCGATATCCTGAAAACCTACGAGTGTGTGTATCCCTTTGGCTGGTTGGGCCTGATGGCTGACACCCCACCGGTCTCGGACGAACTGATCTATGTAAAGCATGAGCGCGGCTTTGTACTGTGCAGCCAACGCTCCAAAACACGCAGCCGCTACTATCTTCAGGTGCCCTTGAGCGACAAGGTAGAAGACTGGTCCGATGAGCGTTTCTGGGACGAACTACGCACCCGTCTGGGGCCTGAACGTTCTGCCAACCTAGTCACCGGCCCCAGCATTGAAAAAAGCATTGCCCCTTTACGCAGCTTCGTGACCGAACCCATGCGCCATCACAACCTGTTCCTGGCAGGTGATGCGGCCCATATTGTTCCTCCCACCGGCGCCAAAGGCCTGAATCTGGCCGCCAGTGATGTCTTGTACCTCTCGGAGGCGCTGCTGGACTTCTACCAGAACCAGTGTCGCGACAAAATAGAGAGCTACTCGGATCGTTGTCTGAAACGCATCTGGGGCGCGGAGCGGTTCTCCTGGTACATGACGCGGATGATGCACACCTTCCCGGACATGAATCACTGGGATCACAAACTTCAGGCAGCAGAATTTAACCAACTGATGAACTCCGAGCACGGCGCCCGCCTGCTTGCCGAGAACTACGTTGGTCTTCCCTACTAACAAAAAACATCAAAATCAATCGTAACCAGGAGACGGATATGGCTTACCACAGGCCAGCAATACAAGGCTTCACTTGCCACGCTCTCAGAACGGCTCGCTTGCTGACATTGGCGGGCCTGGGAAGCTTGTGTTTTTCGACAGGCGCTGCCGCCGAACAAGCAAAGACACTGGGGCAGAAAACCTACGAAAAAACCTGTATTTACTGTCACGAAGCAGGAATCGGCCCGGAGCTGAAAGGCCGGCAGCTTCCGCCCGAGTTCTTTGCCATTATTGTGCGCAGCGGCCTAAGAGCCATGCCTGCCTTTCCGCAGACCCATATCAGCGATGCCACCCTCAAGGAGCTAGGTCAGTATCTGTCCACCTCCCCGGCCCGGGTGCCCGCCAGCGCGACCATCAAATAAGGAGCCTGGCATGAACAGTCAACGTCGTCAGGTTCTCAAAGGCATGGTACTGACAGGATCGGCCCTGGGCAGCCTGGGTTCGTCCGCCACTGCCTGGGCAAACCGTGTACAGCAAGCGCCCCCCCTGCATGTCATTCTTACGCCGGGCCAATGCGCGTCGGCATTTCTCAGCGGCGTAAAGGCGTACCAGCCCGCGTCAGCCCCCCAGGTGCTGTACACCAGCACCGACTTGTCCTTTCTGCGCCAATGGCAAACCCTGCTAGAGCAGACAGGGCCTAAAAAAATCCTGGGGCTGGTCGATGATGCCAGCGCCACCATTGTGATCGATCTGCTGCGCAGCGCTCAGGGCCGTCTGCATTGGCAGGCCCACCACGCACAGCTCAGCACCCGGGACAGCCAAGGTCTGGGCGCTGCCTTGGCCGGGGCCGCACCCATACAATCTGCCATTCAAAACACACACTACGTAAACGGCCATCACGTGTCGTTCATGCTCGAAATTTAAGGAGGGGGTCGTGCAAAACAACAAACAAATGGTGCTACCCAAAGGGGTAGATCAGTCCCAGTTTCAACAGGCGCTGACCCAGTTCCAGACCTTGTTGGGCAAGGAAAATGTCCTGCTGGAGTCGGCACAGATTCAGCCCTACACCAAAATCATGATGTCGGTCTCCGAAGAGGCGCATACGCCCTCGGCGGTGCTGTCGGCCACCACCGTGGAGCAGGTACAGCAGATCGTCAAGATCTGCAACGAATACAAGATCCCTATCTGGACCATTTCCACTGGGCGCAACTTCGGTTATGGCTCGGCCGCGCCCGGACAACGGGGCCAGGTGGTGCTGGATCTGAAAAAAATGAACAAGATCCTCCATGTGGACCCTGATCTGTGCACCGCTTTGGTCGAACCCGGGGTGACGTATCAGCAGCTCTACGACTATCTGGAGGACAACAATATTCCTCTCATGCTGTCCTTTTCTGCGCCCTCGGCCATTGCCGGCCCGTTGGGCAATACGATGGATCGTGGCGTGGGCTATACCCCGTACGGCGAACACTTCATGATGCAATGCGGCATGGAGCTGGTGCTGGCCGACGGTCAGGTATTGCGTACCGGCATGGGCAGTGTTCCGGGCGACAAGGCCTGGCAGGTTTTCAAATGGGGATACGGTCCCACTCTGGACGGGATGTTTACCCAGGCCAATTACGGCATCTGCACCAAAATGGGGTTTTGGCTCATGCCCAAACCTCCGGTCTATAAACCCTTTGAAATCAAGTTCGAGCAAGAGGCCGATATTGCCGATATCGTGGAGATGATTCGCCCCTTGCGCATTGCCCAGGTCATCCCCAACTCGGTGGTTATTGCCAATATTCTGTGGGAAGCCGCTACCTGCAATACGCGGCGCAGCGACTACCTGAGTGAACCGGGCGCCACCCCGGACAGCGTTCTGAAGCAAATCCAGAAAGACAAGAACCTGGGAGCCTGGAACGTCTACGCCGCCCTGTACGGTACACAAGAGCAAGTGGATGTGAACTGGAAAATTGTCCAGGAAGCAGTCAAGAAAATGGGTAAAGGCACGTTGGTGACCCAGGAAGAGGCGGGCGATACACAACCCTTCAAATACCGCGCCGAACTGATGTCGGGCGTGCCCAATTTGCAGGAATTTGGCTTGTATAACTGGCGCGGAGGCGGTGGCTCCATGTGGTTCGCCCCCGTCAGCCAGGCCCGTGGCAGCGAATGCGACAAGCAAAAAACACTGGCCAAGACCATTTTGAACAAGCACGGGCTCGATTACGTCGGTGAGTTCATTGTGGGCTGGCGAGACATGCACCATGTCATCGATGTGCTTTACGATCGCAGCAATCCACAAGAGACGGCACGGGCCGATGCCTGCTTTAATGAACTGCTCGATGAGTTCGAGAAAGAAGGGTATGCCGTGTATCGGGTCAATACACGCTTTCAGGAGCGGGTCGCCCAATCATACGGAACGGTGAAACGCCAGGTCGAACACGCGATCAAGCGCGCCCTGGACCCGAACAATATCCTGGCACCGGGCAAATCCGGCATTGACCTGAACAACCCGTTTTAACTTTGCCTATCTATCCGCAGCATTGCAGGAGACATAATGAACACCAGTCAACTACTGATCAATGGCCAGCTTCGTGAGGCCAGTGGTCAACAGACATTTACGCGTCAGAATCCCGTTACCGGCCAAACCGCGACCGTCGCGGCGGCCGCCCAGCCCGATGATGTACAAGCCGCGCTGCAGGCCGCCGAGCAAGCCTTTGTGCACTGGTCAGCCCTGGGCCCCACCGAGCGCCGCCTGCGCCTGCTCAAAGCGGCGGACCTCATGGACGAGCGCGCAGCCGAGTTCATCGCCACGGTCCGTCAGGAAACAGGTTCGACCGACTCCTGGTATGGTTTCAACGTACATTTGTCGGCCAACATCTTGCGTGAAGCCGCTGCCATGACCACGCAGATTGACGGCTCCATCATCCCCTCGGATCTGCCCGGCAGCCTGTCCATGGCCTATCGCGTTCCCTGCGGCGTGGTCGTGAGCATCGCTCCCTGGAATGCACCCGTGATTCTGGCCACCCGTGCCATGGCCATGCCCCTGGCCTGCGGCAACACCGTCATCCTGAAAGCCTCCGAACAGTGTCCGGCCACCCATGTTCTGCTGGGACAAGTGCTCAATGACGCGGGCGTCGGAGCCGGCGTGATCAACGTCATTACCCACGCTCCCGAAGATGCGCCTGCTGTCGTCGAGCAGCTCATTGCCCACCCGGCCGTCAAACGCATCAACTTCACCGGCTCCACCAAGGTCGGCAAGATCATCGCCGCCACCGCCGCCAAATACCTCAAACCCGTTCTGCTGGAACTGGGTGGCAAGGCACCGGTTATTGTGTGCGAAGACGCCGACCTGGAGCAGGCCGTTGCCGGCGTAGCCTTTGGCGCCTACTTCAACCAGGGCCAGATCTGCATGTCAACCGAGCGTTTGATTGTGCATGAGTCGATTGCCTCGTCCTTTCTGGAAAAACTGGTCGCCAAGATCAAGACCATTCCAGTTGGCTCACCCGATCAGGCAGACACGCGCTTTGCCTATCTGGAAAGTGCCCAGTCTGCCCAGCGCATCAAAGCCCTGGTAGAGGACGCCGTTGCCAAAGGTGCCACCTTGCCGCTCCCCCTGAACATCGAGGGCGCCCTGATGCATCCGCTGATCGTCAATGACGTCACCCCCGACATGCAGCTCTATGCCACGGAATCCTTTGGCCCGGTCGTCACCATGACCCGCTATCACGAAGACAGCGAGGCAATCCGCTTGGCCAACGATAGCGAATATGGCTTGGCGGCAGCGGTATTCACCCAGAATGTGAACCGTGGCCTGAGTATTGCCAAACAGATACAAAGCGGTATTTGCCACATCAATGGCCCCACCGTCCATGATGAGGCCCAAGCCCCGTTTGGCGGCATGAAAGCCAGCGGTTATGGCCGCTTTGGCAGCAAATCCGCCATCAATGAGTTCACCGAACTGCGCTGGATTACCGTCCAGACGACCCCCCGCCAGTATCCTTTATAAATCTGGCCTGCAGGCCCGGGCGCAGGATCGGTCCCGGGCCGACCCTGCGCCCTGTTGTCATGCCTCACCCTGCCCCCGCACCGCTTGCTCCTTTTCAAAAAACCATGTTGCCCGCGCTGTTGGCGTTGGCAATCTTCATGCAAATGCTGGACGTCACCGTACTCAACACGGCGTTGCCCAGCATGGCCCGCGACCTGAACACCTCAGCCCTGCACATGCAGTCGGTCATCGTCAGCTACGTCCTAACTGTGGCAGTATGCATCCCCATCAGCGCACACCTGAGCGACCGTTTTGGCACCCGACGAATCTTCATGGCCGCCATGTTTCTGTTTGGCCTGGGATCGCTGTTGTGTGCCCTGTCCTCGCAATTGTCCATGCTGCTGGTCTCCCGTGTGATTCAGGGCATGGGCGGAGCCTTGCTGACCCCAGTGGCACGACTGGTATTGATGAAATCATTTCGCAATGCCGAGTTATTGCGTGTATTGAACTATGCCGTCATGCCCGCTCTGCTGGGGCCCATACTGGGGCCGCTGGTAGGCGGCTATCTGGTGCAATATGCCAGTTGGCACTGGATTTTCCTGATCAATCTGCCCTTTGCCGTGCTGTCCCTGTTTTTTGCCAGCAAGTGGATGCCTAACTACACCGAAAAGCCGGGAAAACTGGATCTGCACGGCTTGCTGCTGTTCATTGGCAGCGCCTGCCTGCTGACGCTGGGCTTTGAATTGGCGGGCCACATCGCCAGCCCCGCTTTGTCAGGGATGTTAATACTGGCCGGTTTTTTTCTTTTGCTAGGCTACAAGCGCCATAGCACGCACAAACAAAACGCCTTGTATCCAGGCCATCTGCTGTCTGTACGTACCTATCGGATTGGTTTGAGCAGCAATCTACTTAGCCGGATCGGCATGGCAGCATTGCCCTTTTTGCTGCCCATGCTGTTTCAGATCAGCTTTGCCTACAGCCCCGTGCAATCCGCTTTCTTGCTGTTGCCCATGGCCATTTCCGCCATGGCAGCCAAACCCTTTTTGCACCCATTGCTGAACCGATTTGGCTATCGGTCCATTTTGCTCAGCAATACCATCCTGATCGGCCTGCTGATTACGGCGCTGGCTTTTATTGACGCGCAAACCAGTACCGTGTGGATCAGTCTGCACTTACTGCTTTTGGGAGCCGCCAACTCGATTCAGTTCAGCGCCGTCAACACCCTGACCATGGCCAGATTGCGTCCCTATCAAAAAAGCAGCGGCAATAGCCTGATGGCGGTAAATCAGCAACTGGCCATGGGTTTGGGAACCGCCATCGGTGCCATGCTCCTGCGCTACGGACAAGCCCTGTTTGGCGCCTCATCCGTACAGACGGCCACCACAGCCTTCCAGTTCACATTTGTCATTGTCGGGCTCATTACCCTGAGCTCCGCATTCATTTTTCGACGCCTGCATGCCATGGATGGGCATAACATGACCCAAAAGCAAGGCGCTTAATCATCCCGACCAGGGAAATGTCGCTGGCAAATATCAATCAGGATCTGCCGCACTTTAACCTGGAGTTTGGTGGGCAAACGTTTGGAGGAATAGGCCAAGTACAAACGATTGACCAAGGCCGGCTGCTCGATTGGAATAGCCGTCAGTAAGCCACTTTGCGGGATGAACTCCAACACCGAGCGGGACAAAATGGCAGCCCCCATGCCTTTGGCCAGCAATTGAATGATCACCCCCACACTGTTGATCTCAAACTCAATCTGAGGCTTCAGATTGAGCTTTTGCATCTCTTTTTCCACCAACATCCGAAAACTGTTGGACAGGCTGGGCATGATCAGCGGAATATCGGCCAGATCTTTAAGCGCTATACGGCTGCGTCCCTGCGCATAAGGGCTGTCCACACCGCAAATCAGGTGCAACTGTTCCTCGGCCAGAAGCTGCGTCTCCAGTGTTGGCGAGGAAGAAGGGTTATACAGCAATCCCATATTGACCCGATCCAGATGAATTTGCTCCTCCAGATTCACCGTCAGGGACTCGATAATCGTCAGGTGTGCATCGGGTAACTGTTCCTTGAACGCCTGCACGACATCCAAAGAAATGGTGCGCGCCACCGTTGGCGGCAAACCTAAATACATGTGCCCCGTCAGCTTGCCCTCAGACAGACTCAGATCCTCCTGCGCCTGCTCCAACTGGCGCAAAATCAAGCGGCTGTGTTTGAGCAAGATCTTGCCGGCGTCGGTCAACATGACACCGCGCCCGTGACGAATCAGCAAATTCTGCCGCAAATCAATTTCCAACTTGCGAATCTGCCGGCTCAGGACTGGCTGAGCCACATTGGTAAATTCTGCAGCTCGGGTATAGCTGCCCAGTTCGGCCACATGCGTGAAGTAGCTCAATTGCTTGAGATCGATCACGTATTCCATAGGGCGCTTGTCTTCGCTATGTTTTTTTGACATATCTACTAGTCGGGTTTCGTTCTTTTATCTTTTATCGGGCTTACTAAAATAGGTACGCATAGCAAGAGCGAATAGGAACACAGTCAATGTGCCTCGCAGTTTGCCTGTTTTTTCAGTGACCTATGGAGCACCACCTATGGCCAGCCAATATAGCATTCCTTGTATCCTGATGCGGGGGGGTACATCCAAAGGTCCATTCTTCTACGCCAAAGATCTGCCCGACGATATCCAGGAACGAGATCGACTCTTGCTCAGGCTGATGGGCTCACCCGACCGTCGTCAGATCGATGGCATCGGTGGCGCCCACGCCTTGACCAGCAAAGTGGGGATCGTGGACATCTGCAGCACCGGCCAAGCTGATTTGAGCTTTTTGTTTGCCCAACTGCAGCCCGACTCCGATCTGGTGGACACCAAGCCCAATTGCGGCAATATGCTGGCGGCGGTCGTCCCCTTTGCCTTGGAAAAAGGCCTGATCCAGGCGCAAGGCCCCACCACCACGGTCAAAGTCCTGACGCTCAATACCGGCATGGTCAGCGAAATTCAGGTGCAAACCCCCGAAGGCGTCATCAGCTACGACGGCGATGCCGCGATTAACGGTGTACCGGGCACCAGCGCCCCGATTGCCATCAATTTTCTGGATACGGCAGGCTCGGTTTGCTCGGGCCTGCTGCCCACGGGCAACCCAAAAGACACCATCACCGTTCATGCGGACGGCTTGCCCCCGTTCACCCTGGATGTCACCTGCATTGACAACGGTATGCCGCTAGTGATTTTCAAGGCGACCGATGTGGGCGTAAGCGGTCTGGAAAGCGTGGCTGAGCTCAACGCCAATACGGAACTGAAGCAACGCGTAGAAGCGTTGCGCCTGCAGATATCCGAACGCATGGGACTGGGCGATGTCTCGACCAAGAATTACCCGAAGATGACACTGATCGCCCCGCCTGAACACGGCGGCGCTGTGACCACCCGTAGTTTCATCCCCCATGTATGTCATGAGGCCATTGGCGTGCTGGCTGCCGTGACAGTGGGTACGGCCATCAAACTGCCCGGCACGGTTTGCGAGGGGATCGCCCGCTTCGAGCAAGCTCAAGGTCCAGTCACGCTATCGGTCGAACATCCCACTGGCGAATTCAGCGTCACGCTCGATAGCGACCCCGAAAACCCCGAGATTGTGACCAAGGCAGCATTGCTGCGTACCGCAAGAGCACTGATGCGCGGCGACGTTCTGGTCCCGCACTCGAACTAAACGCATTTCAAACAAAAAAAGAACACCGCAGGGCTTGCGCCACTGGGGTGGCAGGGGGTGGGCTTCGCCTGCGCATACGGTGCCCACCGAAAAACAATGATATTGGACGAGACAAACCATGACATCCCTAGCCAACAACACAGACCAACCCAGCCTTGATGTGCAAACCTTGCTCAACGAGTCCCCCTTTTCTGGCTTTCAATGGCTCATCTTCAGTTTGTGCTTTCTGATTGTGCTGCTCGATGGTTTTGATACGGCTGCCATCGGCTATATCGCCCCTTCGTTGATCGCCGAATGGGGTGTCAGCAAGCCTGCTCTGGCCCCCGTACTCAGCGCTGCTCTGTTCGGACTGGCAACGGGAGCCTTGCTGTCCGGGCCACTGGCTGATCGGCTGGGCAGAAAGACGGTGCTGGTCAGCTCGGTAGCGGTTTTTGCCCTCGCCTGCCTGGCCTCCGGTTTCTCCCCAGACATCTGGACATTGGCCGCTCTGCGCTTTGTGACCGGTTTGGGCCTG
Organism: Alcaligenes sp.; assembly: GCF_050255915.1. Taxonomy (NCBI): domain Bacteria; kingdom Pseudomonadati; phylum Pseudomonadota; class Betaproteobacteria; order Burkholderiales; family Alcaligenaceae; genus Alcaligenes; species Alcaligenes sp. The sequence goes on along the minus strand of NZ_JBFWIQ010000008.1, from coordinate 13,982 downwards.
GGAGCGGCCATGCCCAACGCCGTCACCTTGATGAGCGAATACTGCCCCGATGCCCGCCGTGCCACCCTGACCAATGCCATGTTCTGCGGCTTTCCTCTGGGTGCCGCCCTGGGCGGCTTTCTGGCCTCCTGGATGATTCCCCAGTTTGGCTGGCGCAGTGTATTGATACTGGGTGGCATTGCCCCCCTGCTGCTACTGATCGTGCTGATCCCGAAGCTGCCCGAGTCCGTGCGCCACATGGTCGCCCGAAATGACTCCGCCGACCGCATCCGCCGGGCACTGGCCCCCATTGCCGGCAAGGCCGTGGACGGCGTCCAACGCTTTACCCTGAGCGAGACCAGCCCCCAGCCTGCCGCCAACAGTGGCATCGGTATCGTGTTATCGCGTCAGTACCGCTTGGGATCACTCATGCTCTGGCTGGCCTACTTCATGGGGCTGGTCATTTTCTACGCCTTGATGAACTGGATGCCCGTGCTGTTCAAAGAGGCCGGGCTTAGCTCCCAGACCAGCACCCTGGTCGCCGCCCTATTCCCCTTGGGTGGTGTAGGTGCGGTGCTCTCTGGCTGGTTGATGGATCGCTTCAACGCCAACCGCATCATCGCTCTGGGCTACGCATTGACCGCTGTATCCATCTGGTGGATAGGCCAGATGGCCGGACATCTGGGCGGCCTGGTCGTGGTCGTCTTTCTGGCCGGCACGCTCATGAATACCGCACAGTCCTCCATGCCTGCGCTGGCAGCGGCCTACTACCCCACTCGGGGACGCGCCACGGGCGTGGCCTGGATGCTGGGCATCGGCCGTTTTGGCGGCATTGCCGGTTCTTTCCTGGTGGCCGAGCTGACGGCGCGCGACCTGGATTTCAGCCAGATCTTTACCGTTGTGGCCATCCCAGGCGTCATCGCCATGGCCGCCCTCCTCATCAAGCAATACAGCCGTGCGCAGCCGCAAGGCGGCACGGTTACCCCCTCTCATTAACCCCTTAAGCATCAAGACGCAGGAGACCCTTCCATGATCATCGACGTACACGGGCACTACACCACGGCCCCCGCCGCACTGGGGGCCTGGCGCGACTTGCAGATCGCCGGCCTGAAAGACCCCAGTCAAACGCCCCGCGCCAGTGATCTGAAGATCAGCGATGACGAGATCCGCGAGACCATCGAGAACAACCAGCTCAAGCTGATGAAACAACGCGGCTCGGACCTGACCATCTTCAGTCCCCGTGCCAGTTTCATGGCCCACCATATCGGCAACTTCGAGACCTCCAGCACCTGGGCCGCCATTTGCAACGAACTGTGCTATCGCGTCAGCGAACTGTTTCCAGACCATTTCATCCCGGCTGCCATGCTCCCGCAATCGCCGGGCGTGGACCCCAAAACCTGCATTCCCGAACTGGTCAAGTGTGTAGAAGAGTATGGCAACGTCGGCATCAACCTGAACCCTGACCCGTCCGGTGGTCACTGGACGGCCCCGCCGCTGTCCGACCGCTCCTGGTACCCCATTTACGAAAAAATGGTGGAGTACGACATCCCTGCCATGATCCACGTCTCGACCAGTTGCAATGCCTGCTTTCACACCACCGGCGCCCATTATCTGAACGCAGACACCACGGCCTTCATGCAATGCCTGACCAGCGATCTGTTCAAGGACTTTCCCACGCTCAAGTTCCTTATCCCTCATGGTGGCGGCGCTGTGCCCTATCACTGGGGCCGTTTCCGTGGTCTGGCACAGGAGCTGAAAAAGCCCCTGCTGGACGAGCACCTGCTCAACAACATCTTCTTTGACACCTGCGTGTACCACCAGCCGGGCATCGACCTGCTGACCGAGGTTATCCCTGTCAAGAACATCCTATTCGCCAGCGAAATGATTGGCGCGGTGCGCGGCATTGACCCCACGACCGGCCACTACTACGACGACACCAAACGCTATATCGAAGCCACGCTCAAGCTGAACGAACAAGAACGCCACCAGATCTACGAAGGCAACGCCCGCCGCGTGTTCCCGCGCCTGGACGCTGCCCTGAAGAAAAAAGGCTTGTAAGCCACCTGCAACCATTCACCAAGGAAACAACCATGTACGAACTGGGTGTCGTGTACCGCAACATTCAACGTGCCGACCGCCAGGCCGCCGATGCACTGGCAGCCCTGGGCTCGGCCACTGTCCACGAAGCTATGGGCCGTGTCGGTCTGCTCAAACCTTATATGCGCCCGATTTACCCCGGCCAGCAAGTCTCGGGGACCGCCGTCACGGTGCTGCTGCAACCGGGCGACAACTGGATGATGCACGTCGTCGCCGAGCAGATACAGCCCGGCGATATCGTGGTCGCTGCGGTGACCTCGGAGTGTAGCGACGGCTATTTTGGCGACCTGCTAGCCACCAGTTTCCAGGCCCGTGGAGCGCGCGCCTTGATCATTGACGCCGGAGTGCGCGATATCAACACCTTGCAGGCAATGAACTTTCCCGTCTGGAGCAAAGCCATCTCCTCCAAGGGCACCATCAAGGCCACCTTGGGTTCGGTCAATATTCCAGTCGTGTGTGCCGGCATGTGGGTCACGCCCGGCGATGTCATCGTGGCTGATGATGATGGCGTGGTGTGCGTACCCGCCGCCCAGGCCGCCGTCACGCTGGCCGCTGCCCAAAAACGAGAAAGCTTCGAGGGGGAAAAACGCGCCAAGCTGGCCAGCGGTGTCCTGGGCCTGGATATGTACAAAATGCGCGAGCCCCTGGAGAAGGCCGGGCTCCGCTATATCGACTGAAGGAAGGATGATGAGCCATTTCGAGAAGACTCCCGGCTGGCTGGACTGGTACGCCGCCCCCTCCAAACCCCGGCTCCAGTTGCCGGCTGGCGCGGTTGATGCCCACTGCCATGTGTTTGGTCCCGCTGAGCAATTCCCCTTCGCCCCCGAGCGCAAATACACTCCCTGCGATGCCAGCAAACAGCAGTTGTTTGCCTTGCGCGACCACCTGGGCTTTGCCCGCAACGTCATTGTGCAAGCCACCTGTCACGGCAAGGACAACCGCGCCCTGCTCGATGCCTTGCAGGCCTCACACGGCAAGGCCCGTGGCGTTGTCACCCTGGGCTCGGATGTCACGCAACAGCAGTTGGACGCCATGCACCAGGCTGGCGTGCGCGGTGTGCGTTTCAATTTTGTCAAACGTCTGGTCGATTTCACGCCGAAAGAAGAACTGCTGAGCGTTGCCCATAAAATAGCGCCTTTGGGCTGGCATGTGGTGGTGTACTTCGAGGCACAGGATTTGCCAGAACTATGGGATTTTTTCACCGGTCTACCGACCACAGTGGTCGTTGACCACATGGGCCGTCCGGATGTCAGCAAAGGGGCTGAGAGTGCCGAGTTCGACCTGTTCGTACGCTTGATGGCCGAACACCCGAACATTTGGTCCAAGCTCTCGTGTCCCGAACGTCTGAGCAAAAGCGGGCCTGCCGCCCTGCATGGCGAGCAGCATGCGTATCAGGATGTCGTGCCATTTGCCCGCCGATTGATGCAGCAGTTCCCCGACCGTGTTTTGTTCGGCACTGACTGGCCCCACCCCAACCTGAAAGACCATATGCCCGATGACGGTTTGCTGGTTGACTACGTGGCGCAAATTGCGCCCAGTCCCGCAGAGCAACAATTACTACTAGTGGACAACCCGATGCGCCTGTATTGGCCAGAAGAGTTGACATGAATTTGAGGAGATAACGATGGCACTGGACAAACCGTACCAGGATATACCGGGCACGATTATTTTTGACTCGGAACAATCGCGTAAGGGCTACCACCTGAACCAGTTTTGCATGTCACTGATGAAAGCAGAAAACCGGGCCCGCTTTAAAGCGGACGAGTCCGCCTATCTGGATGAATGGCCCATGAGTGCAGAGCAAAAACAGGCTGTACTTAGCCGTGACCTGAATCGCTGCATGCAACTGGGCGGCAACATCTACTTTCTGGCCAAGATCGGCGCTACCGATGGCCTGTCCTTCCAACAAATGGCGGGCAGCATGACCGGGATGAGCGAACAGGACTATCGGGAAATGATGCTCAAGGGTGGCCGCTCCCCCGAAGGCAACCGCTACTTACACGAACAAGAAAAATAACCGGAACCTATCATGGCAAAGATCAAACACTCTGTTTATACCTCGCACGTTCCCGCTATCGGTGCCGCGCTGGATCTGGGCAAGCACACCGAACCCTACTGGAAAAAAGTGTTCGACGGCTACGAATTCTCCAAGCAATGGGAGCAGGAAAACAAGCCGGATGTCATCATCCTGGTCTACAACGACCACGCCAACAACTTCAGCCTGGACCTGATCCCCACGTTTGCCCTGGGCACCGGCGCCTCTTTTGAACCCAGTGACGAGGGCTGGGGCAAACGCCCGGTTCCCACGGTACAAGGGCATCCCGAACTGGCGGCCCACATTGCCCACTCGGTCATTCAGGACGATTTCGACCTGACGCTGTGCAACAAAATGGAAGTGGACCATGGCCTGACCGTTCCGCTGTCGCTGATGTTCGGTCAGGTCGAACAATGGCCCTGCCCCGTGATCCCCTTGCACGTCAATGTGGTTCAGTATCCGGCCCCCTCCGGCCAGCGTTGTCTGGATTTGGGCCGGGCAATCGGTCGCGCAGTCGCCTCGTATGACGAAGATCTGAATGTCCAGATCTGGGGCACAGGCGGCATGAGCCACCAGTTGCAAGGCCCGCGCGCCGGACTGATCAACGCGCAATGGGACAACGAATTTCTGGATCGCCTGATTGCCGACCCCGATGCCCTGGCTCGCGTGCCCCATATCGACTATGTGCGTGAGGCAGGCTCGGAAGGCATTGAGCTGGTGATGTGGCTGGTCGCGCGTGGCGCCATGAATCCACACGTCGATGTGCGCCACCGCTTCTACCATGTGCCCGCCTCCAATACCGCGGTCGGACACCTGATCCTGGAAAACAAAGAGACAGCGTGAGCGGGCCTGGCCCCACACTCTGAACGAAAGGAAATAGAAATGAAGAAAGTCAATATTGCACTGGTAGGCGCAGGCGCCTTCGGCATCAAGCATCTGGACGGCCTGGCCCGTATCCCCGAAGCCCAGGTCACCTATATCGTGTCCAGCACCCAGGCCAAGGCCCAGGAAGTGGCGCAAAAGTACGGCGTCCCCCACGCCTCGGGCGATCTGAACGAGGCGCTGGCCAGCAAGGAAGTCGATGCCGTCATCTTGTGTACCCCGACTCAAATGCACGCCGAACAAACACTGGCCTGCCTGAAAGCGGGCAAACACGTACAGGTTGAAATTCCCTTGGCGGACACCCTGGCCGGCGCCCAGGAAGTGCTGCAAGTACAACAGGAAAAAGGCCTAGTGGCCATGGTTGGCCACACGCGCCGCTTCAACCCCAGCCATCAGTGGATTCATCAAAAGATACAGGCGGGTGAATTGAACATTCAGCAAATGGATGTACAGACCTATTTTTTCCGCCGCAGCAACACCAATGCTTTGGGCAAGCCGCGTTCCTGGACAGACCATCTGCTCTGGCATCATGCCGCGCACACCGTCGATCTTTTTCAATACCAGACTGGCTCCAAAGTCATCAAGGCCAATGCCATCCAAGGCCCTATTCATCCTGAGCTTGGCATTGCCATGGACATGTCCATCCAGTTGCTGACAGAAAGCGGGGCACTGTGCACGCTATCGCTATCGTTCAACAATGATGGGCCTTTTGGCACCTTCTTTCGCTACATCTGCGACAAGGGAACCTATCTGGCCCGCTACGACGATCTGACCACCGGCAAGGACGAGGTGATCGACGTCTCGCAGGTGGATGTCTCCATGGATGGTATTGAACTGCAAGACCGGGAGTTCATCGCGGCCATTCTGGAAAATCGCGAGCCTAACTCCAGCGTGGCCTCAGTGCTGGCCTGCTATGAAACACTGGACCAGCTCGAAAAACAACTGACCGCTTAAGCCCGCACCGCCCCTTCCCGCAACACAGACTGCCGGCCCAACAGCGGCAAGCACATCATCAAGGGGCTTTATTGAACGGCAGGCAGGATGGCAAAACCCCCTACTTTGCCCCTGCCTGCCTCGATACTCACACGCAAACGATGCGGCTGCTCTGGGTCGTTCTTTTAAGCTCATCAAAGCGCAGCAGACAAACACTCAACGACTCGGACAACCCTGATTCCTGCAACTATGCACTCAAGTATTGATCCACCAGCTCAATCCAATGCTTGACCGGCGTGCGGCCCGCTCCATTCAAATGATTCCCGCAAGCCATATTGGCCGTAACAATCAGGTCAGGTTTGCTGCTCTCCAGCGCATCCATCTTGCGGTCCCGCAGGCGTCCGGCAATTTCAGGTTGAGTCAGTGAATACGTACCGGCTGAGCCGCAGCATAAATGGCTATCAGGCACCGCACCCAGATCAAAACCCAGACGAGTCAGCACCGCCTCGACTCGCCCCCCCAGTTTCTGCGCGTGCTGCAAAGTACAAGGGCAATGAAAAGCCAGACGTGGGCGGGTTTGCGTGTTCAGGCATTCCTCCAAAGGCTGCTCCTCCAGCACTTCGACCAGATCTTTGGCCAGTTCACTGACGCGGCGAGCGCGCTCGGCGTAGGCAGGATCATTCCTGAACAGATCCACATACTCTTTCACAAAGGCCCCGCAGCCACTGGCGGTCTGCACGATCGCCACCGCCCCCTGTTCGATCTGCGGCCACCAGGCATCGATATTGCGACGGGCCTGCTCCAAGCCCTGCTCTTGCGCGCCCAAGTGAAAGGACGATGCACCACAGCAAGCTGCCTGAGCGATAGGCGTGACGCTGATGCCCAAGCGGTCCAGCACTCTGGCCGTCGCGGCGTTAATAGACGGTGCCATGGCAGGTTGCACACAGCCTTCCAGCATCAGAACGCGTTTGCTATGTCGCTGTGCAGGGCGCGTCAAATCCGCATTCTGCTTGGGCGGGATTTTTTCCTGTAAAGAAGATGGCAGCAAGGGACGCATGGTTCGCGCGACCCCCAACAAGGCACCGACGCGACCGGGTTCTGGCAGAATCTGCGTCAAGGCGACTCGCATGGCGCGATCCTTCAAAGGACGCTTGACTTTGGGCTCCAACGCAGCCCGGCCAATATCGAGCAAGTTGTGATACTTCACCCCCGAAGGACAGGTGGTTTCACAGTTACGGCAACTCAGGCAGCGATCCAGGTGGTGCTGAGTCAGCTCCGAGGTCGCCTTGCCTTCCAGGAACATCTTGATCAGGTAAATACGGCCACGGGGACCGTCCAGCTCATTGCCTTGATCCAGATACGTCGGACAGGTGGCATTACAGAACCCGCAATGCACACAGGAGCGCAAAATGGCCTGGGCTTGCTCGGCTTGCGGCAGTTGTTGAGCCCATGATGTCAATTGTGTTTGCATGTGGACTCCAGCGAAGGAAAGAGACGACCAGGGTTAAAAATCCCAACAGGGTCCAGTTGTTGCTTCAAGCGCTGATGCCATATCAACAAGGACTCGGGCAAGATATCCTGCCCGGCGCCTGATCCAGACCAGCAACGGGCATGCCCTTTCATGGTTTGAGCCTGCTCATGAATCTGCTCGGCAGGGGCATCGGATTTTAGCCACAGTTGTGTCCCACCCCAGTCCACCAGAATCTGGCCCGGCCATGTTTGTACGGGTGCATCCACTGGCAAAGCAATTCGCCACAAAGTGCCGGGCTGCCTGAAAAACTCCAGGCGCTGTTCGCACAAATCATCCCAATAGGACAAGTCCAAGGCCTCCCCGCCGATTTGCTCCTGGGCCAACTGCACCGAACTGTCTCCCCCTTCCAGACGCAAATGCAAACGCCCGTCCTGCCATGCTGCACCCGTAATGGGGCGACTTTGGTCACGCCAGCCACGCAATAAACCCGCCATGTCTTGCTGAGCGACATCCAGCACCAGACTGGCGCGACTACGTGGACGCGGCAGGACCTTGAAGGACACCTCCGTAATCACACCCAAGGCGCCTTGCGCACCAACCATCAAACGCGACACGTCATAACCAGCGACGTTCTTCATGACCTGGCCGCCAAAGCGCATATGTGTGCCCATGCCACTGATCAAACGACAGCCCAGCACATAGTCCCGTAGTGAACCCACCCAGGGACGGCGCGGTCCCGACAAACCACAGGCGGTGGCTCCGCCAACCGTAGCTCGGCCATCAAACAGAGGTGGCTCAAAAGGTAGGCATTGGCCTTGCTCGTTCAGGACTTTTTCCAATGCTTGCAAGGACGTCCCGGCGCGCACCGTGACCACCAGCTCCGCCGGGTCGTAATCGACCACACCTTCATGGCCTGCCAGACTCAACGCTTGCCCCTGCACGGCTTTGCCCAAAAAGGCTTTAGTGTTGCCGCCTTGCAGACGCAACGGGGTTTTCGTGGCCAGGGCTTGCTGAACCTGCTCCAGCAATTCAGCGCTGCGATCCTGATTCTTATGTTCTACGGTACTCATCAGAATCGCTCCAACTCTGGGAAAGGCAGTTGCCCGTGATGAATATGCATGCCACCCATTTCGGCACAGCGATGCAGGGTAGGAATGTTCTTGCCGGGATTTAGCATGGTTTTGGGATCAAAAGCAGCTTTGATCGCATGGAAAAACTGCAGCTCGTCTTCGTTGAACTGCACACACATCTGATTGATTTTTTCTCGACCTACGCCGTGCTCGCCAGTAATTGTGCCGCCGACTTCCACACACAATTCCAGAATCTTGCCACCCAAGGCTTCCGCGCGTTCCAGTTCGCCGGGCTCATTGGCATCGAACAAAATCAGGGGGTGCATATTGCCATCGCCAGCATGAAATACGTTGGCGACACGCAGGCCGTACTCTTCGGAAAGCTCGGCGGTTTTCTTCAGGACATAGGCCAACTGACGACGCGGAATGGTGCCATCCATACAGTAATAGTCGGGTGAGATCCGGCCTACGGCGGGGAAAGCATTTTTACGACCAGCCCAGAAACGCTGCCGCTCCTGTTCGTCCCGAGCCACTCGCACCTCTTGCGCACCGGCCTGGAACAACACCTGCTCGACACGGGCCACATCGTCCTGCACATCTTCCAAAGCGCCATCAATCTCGCAAAGCAAAATCGCTTGTGCATCAACGGGATAGCCTGCGTGAATAAAGTCCTCGGCCGCACGGATGGACATTTGATCCATCATCTCCAGCCCTGCCGGCACAATGCCCTGGGCAATAATCTGCGCCACGGCATCGGCCGCTTTTTCCACTTCGTCAAAACTGGCCAGCAGCACCACCGTACAGGGCGGACGCGCCAACAACTTGACCGTAATTTCCGTGACGACGCCCAACATGCCTTCGGAACCGGTGAACAAAGCCATCAGATCAAAACCGGGCGAATCCAGGGCTTCGGAGCCTAGAATCAAGCGTTCGCCTGTGACGGTAATGACTTCCAGGCGCAAAATATTATGTACGGTCAGGCCATATTTCAGGCAATGCACACCACCCGCATTTTCCGCTACGTTGCCACCAATCGAACAGGCAATCTGCGAAGACGGATCCGGCGCGTAATACAAACCAAAGGGTTGGGCCGCCTGAGAGATCGCAATATTACGCACGCCTGGCTGAACACGGGCAATCCCGGCTACGGGATCCAAATCCAGAATCTGGTTCAAGCGTGCCATCACCAGCAAAATGCCCTGCTCCAAAGGCATGGCACCGCCCGACAAACCGGTACCCGCACCACGGGCCACCACCGGCACGCCGACTTCATGGGCCAAACGCATTACGGCCTGTACCTGCTCCACATTACGAGGCAACACCACCAGCAAGGGTTTGGCGCGATACACACTGAGCCCATCACACTCATAAGGGTGCAACTGCTCATCCGTGTGCAGCACATCCAGGTCGGGAATATCATCACGCAAACGGCTAAGCAGCTGCATTTTGTCCACGCGGGGCAGCACTCCGTCCAGTTTTTCGTCGTAGCGCAAGCTCATGACGCCTCCTGTCTTTTAAAGTCTCCTGAAACGGATGGTCTTTGATGCTGGCGGGCTTGTCCAGCCGCCAGACTACTGGTCCGACCAGTTTTTACCCTTAGAGAGTATTAGGGTTTATCTTTATACTTAAAAATCAGACAGATAGATACTCGGCTTGTTATCATTTTCACAGGCATACAACTGGTCTGACCACGAATGAACATGCAGGAACCCAAGCGTTTAGAAGTCACCGCCGAGCTGGTCGCCCAACGCATCGAAACATTTATTATGGATGGCGTCCTGAAACCGGGACAAGTTCTGCCGTCCGAGCGACAACTGACGCAACGGCTAGCAGTGTCCCGCTCTGCCCTGCGGGAAGGACTACAAATCCTGCGCGTGCGCGGCTTGATTGAAACCCGACATGGCAAAGGGTCCTTCGTTGCCAACCTGATTGACTCCACTGTCAGCAAACCGCTGGAGCATCTGCTGCAAGCGCAAGGGCGCACACTGTATGACTTGCTGGAAGTGCGTGAGTTATTGGAAAGCGAGGCCGCCCAGTTAGCTGCCTCCAGAGGGACAGAAGCGGATCACATCATGATAAGACGGCGCTTTCAGGAACTGGAAGATCTGCAAATGCAGGATGCGGCTCCTGAACAGGTTGCTCGTGCCGACCACGCTTTTCATGCCGCTATCTGTGAGGCCTCGCATAATCCGGTGCTGGTACACATGATCAGCCTGTTCAACGACTTGATGTTGTCCACGGTACGCGTGTCCGTGCAGCACCTGTACCCCGATCATGATTCCAAACGCAGGCTGGACAGACAGCATGCCCGTTTATGTAATGCCGTCACGCAAGGTCAAGCGGACTTGGCCCGACGCGCAGCCAAAGAACATATTGATGGGATTCGGCGACAGCTTCAGGAGATGGAGGCCAAACAGTTACGCCTGGAGCATGCTCGGCAGCGTCTGAATGGCCTCTAGGTTGTGTGGGCTTACTTCGCCAGCAGATTGGCCAGCATATAGCCTGATCCAGCCCCTGTCCCTGCACCCGGCCAGGTCGAGGCACCGCATAAGTACAGATCCTTGATCGGCGTCTTGTATTTGGAGTAGCCGGCCACTGGGCGAAAGAAAAAGTTCTGATCCAGGTGGTGGCTGCCCGAGAGGTTATCACCACCAATCAAGTTCGCATTGAACTGCTCCAGATCCTGGGGCGACATGATGTGGCGGCCCAGAATCTTGCTACGCAAACCGGGCGCATAGCTTTCGAGCAAATCCAGAACCCGCTCTGCATACGCCTCTTTCAGCTGTGACCAGTCGCCGGCCGCAATCTGAGCAGCAGCATCGCCTTTGACCTGAGCAGGTAGCACACGCACTTGAATCCACAAGGTATGTTTCCCCGCTGGGGCGCGGGAAGGATCCAGGGCCGTACCCTGCCCAACCACCAGCACAGGCTCGGCAGGCAACAAGCCTGCGGCGGCTTCGGCGTAGACACGGCTCATCATGGCCATATCGGGTGCCAGATGCACGTAGGAGAAACGCTGCAGCTCGGCACCGGCTTTCCAGTCAGGCAAGCCATCCAGCGCCAAATGAATCATCATGGTGCCCAAACCGGGGCGGAAGGCATCGACTTTCTTCTGATAATCTTTGGGAACCGCAGCGGACTGCACCAGACGACCAAAGACGAGTTGAGGATTCAGATTCGCAATCACGGCCTTGCGCGCTTTCAGGCGACGACCATCGGCCAGAACGACACCACTGGCTCGACCGTTTTCCTGCTCAATCGTTTGCACGGGGGCATTCAATAGCAGCTCCCCGCCCAACCCCTGCAACAAACCCGTCATGGCACGAATAATCGTATCGGCACCGCCCTGCCCGATCACCATACCGAAAGCTTGATTAGCCATGGATTCAAGGTAAGGGAACAAGGCACCACCGGCAGTGTCTGGTGTGAAATCCACATGCAGCCCCCAGGCCGCCATCATGGCTTTCAATGAGTCGCTCTCGAAATGGCGGTCCAGAAAGTCACGAGGTGTCGCCAGCAGCAATTGCATCAGCTCGGCCACGCCATCCTTGCCCAGCTCACGCCAGCTCTTCCACGCGCTTTTGAACAGGCCCATGGAAGGCATAGGGCTACCCAGCACCGCAAACAAATGGGGAGCTTTACGCTGAAAGTCCTCCAGCATGGCCTGCCAGGCCTGAGCGTCTTTTTCAGAAACCGCACGAATGCGCGCCAAGGTCGTTTCCAGATTCGTGCTGACACCCAAATAGCTTTGATCCCGGAACACACTGGCAAAGCAATGCTCTGCGGGGACGAAAGCCAGACCATGGCGGCCCAAAGCATCCTTATGACGCTGGAAAAACGCAGAGCCGGCAAAAGAGGACAGGTTCATGGCACATACGTCATGCTTGAAGCCCGGCAAGGTCAGCTCTTGAGTGCTGACCGCACCGCCAGCCGAACTTTTGGCTTCCACAACTTGAACCTTCCAACCACGGCTGGCTAACTCCACAGCCGCCGCCAGGCCATTGTGCCCTGCCCCAACCACAATCGCATCTACTGTTGTCTCTGCACCCACGGGCAACTCCTTTAGCTCTAAAGTATTTATCCGTATTCTACGGCGCAAAGAGGAAACTGAGTAGGATTTCACTCAGAACTTTGGCATCAAAGCCCCCAGAATTACATACTTTTATTGCAGGGTAAGAAACCACTGCTTTTCTATGGAACTCTCGTTGAAATTAGCTATTACCATCTTTAGAAGAGCAAGCTTCCTCACTTCTATTTGAACCGTATGATCAAGAATCAACCTAAAAAACACTCACCTAAATCAGCTCCTTTGACACATGGGCGCGATCCGGATCCGAATACAAAACCTGAGGCCAAGAAATGGAGAGCCAACCATAGAGAGTCCACAAAAAACCTAGATCGCATCCTTGAGTTTCTCTACTCTCGCTACGTAGGTGGATATCACGGTTATATAAATCGAGCCAGAACCGTAGAGTACCGCTTTGCCTCTACCTCCGACGACCCACTCATCTATCAGCTCAAAATCTATGGACGACAACAGCATATAAGACTGCAATTCGAGCTTCGAGCACCTTACCGTGTTCCCAAACGGTTTGAAGTCGAAATGCTAAAAGATGCAGAGGGTCAGCCCTCAATACAGGTAGTTCATTTCAACATCACACCTTTAGACCCATTAGAGGAATTGTCTCAATTTCTGGAACTGACACACACCTTTCCGAGTGAAAAACAGAGAAAAGCTAGCAGCAAAACACTTCATAGTGATGAAAACAATAATTCGTACAACCCCAGTTCAGAGCAAGAAGGAAGAGAGCTGATAGAGCGCCAGGTCACAAAGCGCCAAGGCCAACCACAATTCAGGCAAAAACTGATTAAACATTATCAACAGATGTGTCCAATCTCCGGTTGCGTAATAGTTGATGTTTTGCAAGCTGCGCATATTACGCCTTACAACGGGAAATCCACGAATCAAATTGGCAATGGAATCCTGCTAAGGGCTGACCTGCATACACTATGGGATAGAGGCCTCCTCGCCATCGATCCTGAAACATTCAAAGTGTGGATAGAACCCAAGTCTAGATCAGGCGACTATAAAAAGCTGCAAAATAAACAGCTCAGTAAGAACCTTTTCTCACAAGCCAAAGCTGCCCTAAAAAAACATTGGGAAGAGACAAAAAGGGCGATTAAAGAAGATAGCTGATCGAGATAAGCTGAAGAGACAGTCACAACCGCACCCCAGCAACAAACGCCAGGCGTAAAGTGACCACCATGTTCGTCTAAACAGGGTGCAGCAGCCGTACAAAGGAAAGAACGGTAAGGGTGCCTAGAACGGGCCAGGAGGAAGGAAGGGACGTCCGACCGATGATCGCAGGGATCCGGTCTTTACTGCCCCCAGAACACGGCTGAGTAGCAAGGTGTACGCGTAGCGCGCATAAAAAACAAAACCCCCGCAAGGGATACTTGCGGGGGTTTTGAGCAATAAGAGCTTGACGATGACCTACTTTCACAGACGTCCGTC